>CALGZB010000102.1 GCA_937934655.1 uncultured Acidimicrobiales bacterium
CGACAGCTGATTATTGAGTCTGGGGGGTCGCTGCCGACCGTCCGTCAGATAGCAGCCAGATCGTACTTGTCGCCGGCTGCTATCTATGTTCACTTTCCAAACTTTGATGCAATCGTCGAGCATGTTCGACTCACCACGGCCGCAGAACTTCTCGCCGAAGTCCGTTTGGTGAACCCGTCATCGCTTGACGACGCGCTTGGCGCGGTCTCGTCGTGGGTCGTCGCGAATATCGAGCTGGTCCAGGGATGTGTGTCCGGGTCGACCGCTGGCACTTCTCGCGAGTGCATCGATTTCATCAACACTGGTTTGGTCGAGTGTGGTGAGCGACCAGCGAGCCCCATCGCGATTCGGGTGGGGCTTCATCTCGTCGCGTCAGTCCCGATGTTAGTTCGTACTCTTGGGTTCGGCCCGGCCGAAGTCGAGCACTACCTGCGCTCGCTTACTGCACCCCTCGCTGCGGTGAACCTTCAGCCGCCCGTCGAATCCCTCCATTCGTAGCTGAATAGGCACTCTGGCCTACGCGGTTAGCGCGCGGTACCCTCGGGAAGCGTGACGAAACTCCACGCTCCCCCCAGTTCCGGTTTTGGCCAAGCACGCTTGTCTTTCGGAGTCTTTCTTGCGACCGCTGCACTCCTGCTTACGATCGCTCCGCCATCTGCAGGCGCCGAAGGCTCGACAGCATCGCCTGACGATGTGATCACGATTGTGGGCGGTGAGCGCGCCGATATCGATGACTTCCCCTTCATGGTGGGGCTGTATCAGTTGATCGATGGCGTCGAGATGTTCGCCTGCACCGGCACGATTGTTGAAGCCGACTGGGTGCTGACCGCCGCGCACTGCGTGGACGTTCCCGCCGAGGACCTGACCGTGTATTCGGGTGTCACCGATCAACGTAAGAGGCTCCCGGAGCAAGCATCTCCGGTTGCTGAGAAGATCGTGCACCCGGCCTACCGATTGGATGAGGAGGGTTTGTTCTTCGACCACGACATCGCACTGCTGCGTCTGTCGACACCATTAGCTGACCCGCAGGTCATCGATCTTTGGTCGGACCAGAGTGGACCCGCCGTGGGCGCCGATGCAACGGCGATTGGCTGGGGTGTCTCTGACAAGCGCCCCGCCGGGGGGCTCTTGCAACAGGTTGATGTGCCGGTATTGGCAGAGCCAGACGCACCAACGTGCACCCGGTATCCCCGATGGCTGTTCCATAGCGGCTCGATGGTGTGCGCTGCGGACCTCGAGCTTGGGCGGTCAGCGTGTTATGGCGACAGTGGTGGCCCACTTGTGCTGGAAGACCTGGAGACCGGTGGGTGGATTCAGGTTGGGGTTACCTCTTTCGGAGCCGGCTGCGGCAGCGATTCCTACGGAGTGGGGTACGTACGAGTGTCGACGTATTTGCCATGGATCAACCTGATGATCGGATCGGTCGACGGATGCACCTTGGTTGGCACCGAAGGCGATGACCAACTCGTTGGGACGTCGGGCGACGATGTGATTTGTGGTCTCGGTGGCGACGACGTCCTCCGGGGCGGCGGTGGCAACGACATTCTCCTTGGCCATGATGGCGATGACCAGCTTTGGGGCGGGAGCGGGGCCGACAAACTCTTTGGCGCTTCGGGGAACGACCGGCTGCACGCTGGGCCAGGCAACGACTTCCTCGAGGGGTCGTCGGGGAACGACTTTCTTTCAGGTGGGCGAGGAGCGGACTCGATCCTCGGTGGGTACGCCTCCGACCGGCTCTTTGGCGGAAAGGGTCGTGACTTCTTAGCTGGTGGTACCGGCAACGATTGGCTCTTTGGTGGCGACGGGCGAGATCTGCTGTTTGGCGGCTTCGACCTTGATCGCAGCCGGGGCGGCAAAGGCCCAGACGTTTGCCAAGAGAGCGAAGTCTCGAAGTCCTGTCGCGTCGTGAACTAGCGACGTGCCGCTGTAGCCAAAACGAACACGACGCTGGCGCTTCCTCACGGATGCGCCAGCGTCGTGTGTACTGATGTTGCTGGGACGAGCAACAACAGCCCCTGGTGAAATGTCTTTGTTGTCTTACCAACCCTCCACCGTATGGAAACAGCATACCGGTTCTAATTCGAAGTTGGGGATTTTAAACGACTTTTAAGTGCTGTTCAGGTGCGGTTTTATCGAACCGACTAAGTTGTCCAAGTGAGCCAAGTGTCGGGTACAAATCCGCCGCAGCAAGAGCGAAGTCGTAAAACACTCGAGCAACTCCTTTCGGCGGGAGCGAGACTTCTCGAAGAACGATCCTTTGCCGATGTGACGGTGCAAGAGATCGTGGCGGAGGCAGGGTCTTCGGCGGGCTCGTTTTACGCCCGTTTCGATGACAAGAGCGCCTTCCTTCATGCGCTGCAGGCCGAGATGGACGAACAGATGCGAGAGCAACTCGAGCGTGTGAAACAGTTCGAGTCGTCTTCGGTGCCAATCGACGATGTTTGCGGCTTTCTTGCCACCGGAATTGTGGGAATGTACGAGGAGTATCGAGGAGTTGCGCGCGCCTTGTTGACCCAGGCCACATCTGAACCGGAGCTCACCAAGAAGGCCGGCGATCTGCTGATAGCAGGATCAGCAGCATGGGCCAACGTGGTGGATGCCCCGGGGCGCTCGAAAGAGGAAATTCTCGACGAGCTCACCACTGCCCATCTTGTCGGCATCGCGATGATGGAACAGGGCCTGTTCTACCAAGGTTTAGCTCGAGTCTCAGGCGACTCGACGGGGATGGGTAAAGACGGAGACGTGACCCGCCTCGCTCGCATTATGCGGTCGTCGATGAACCTCTAAAAATCCGGTGTAGAAACTCCGTGTCACACCCCTTGCGTATGGTCGAACAATGGCCACTGTTGAGTCCACGTTCGCATCCCTGACATCCGACGAACTGCTCCTCCAGCAGTCGCTCTTTCAACCCGACGGTGACACGCTGGACGTCGATCTCACCGATCTTGAGCGTTTGGCCGGTCAGCAGTTTCACCCGGCGGTACAGCTGTGGTTCGACCGACGGTTCCCCGATGGACCTACGCCGCCGCAACGCGACGCCTGGCCGCACATCGCTGCTGGCCGCAACACGCTTGTGGCCGCACCCACCGGATCGGGCAAAACACTCGCCGGCTTTTTGATGTGTATCGACCGCTTGTACCGCGACCACATGGTGGGACGAGCAGTGAGCACCGTCGCAAGAGTGGTGTATGTCTCGCCCCTGAAGGCGTTAGCCGTCGATATCGCGGAGAATCTCACCCGCCCCCTCGAAGAGATTGCAGTAGTGGCGGCCGAACTGGGTATGAGCTCGCCTGATCTTCGGGTTGGCGTCCGTACCGGCGACACCACCAGCAGCGAGCGGGCCAAGATGCTCCGAAAGCCGCCGGCGTTTGTCATCACGACACCCGAGTCGCTGTATTTGCTTCTCACCGCCGAGAAGAGCCGAAATATCCTTCGCACTGTCGACACCATTATCGTCGACGAGATTCACGCCGCAGCGCGTGACAAGCGTGGGTCGCATCTGGCGCTCACCCTCGAACGACTCGACCATGTCACCGCCGCACCGCTCGTGCGGGTTGGTCTTTCGGCAACCCAACGACCCATTCGTGAAATCGCCGAGCTGCTCGTCGGTGTTCCCGTCGAGGGTGCCGAACAGCCGGTTCCGGCTTGCGAGATTGTTGACTCTGGTCATAAGCGCGCACTCGACCTGGCCATTGAGATCCCCGATGGCGATCTCGAAGCGGTGGCATCGGCGGAGCAGATGAACGACGTCTTGCATCGCATTGCGGCGCTTGTTCGCGAGCACCGCACCACCATTATCTTCGTCAATACCCGCCGTATGGCTGAGCGTTTGGCCCATCAACTCGAAGAAATTCTCGAGGGTGCCGAGTCAGACAGTGCTGATTCAGACAGTGCCGATTCAGACAGTGCCGATTCAGAGGGCGCCACCGAGTCGGCTGGTGATCAAGCCGGAGGCCCAAGCTCGGCGAGCAGGGTCGCCGCGCACCACGGTTCATTATCGAAGGATCGACGATTGCGGGTCGAGAACCGCCTTCGGGCTGGCGAACTCAAGGCGTTGGTGGCTACCGCATCGCTCGAGCTCGGTATCGATATCGGCCCGGTCGAACTGGTCTGTCAAGTGGGGTCACCCCGCAGTATCGCCACGTTCCTCCAACGGGTCGGGCGGGCCAACCATCACCGTTTGGGCACGCCGAAGGGGCGCATCTACCCGATGACCCGCGACGAACTCATCGAGTGCACCGCGTTGCTTACTGCGGTGCACGGTGGGCGTCTCGACACCATCATTCAGCCAGAGTTGCCCCTCGATATCCTCGCCCAGCAGATCGTGGCCGAGGTTGCAGCCGAAGAGTGGACCACCGACGAACTCTTCGATCTCGTGCGGCGTGCGCGCCCCTTTCGTGCGCTCACCCGGGAGCTGTTCGACGAAACGGTCGAGCTGGTGAGCCACGGAGTTACCACCGGTCGCGGTCAGCGTGGGGCTTGGCTGCATCACGATGCCATCAACGGCGAATTGCGACCGCGCAAGGGAGCGCGCCTAGTTGCCCTTACCTCCGGGGGAGCCATCCCCGAAATCGGCGACTTTCGTGTGCTGGCTGCGCCTGACGACACCTTCATTGGATCGGTGAACGAAGAGTGGGCGGTCGAATCGATGGCTGGCGACATCTTCCTCCTCGGGACCCATTCGTGGATGATTCGTCGAGTCGAGCCCGGCATCGTGAGGGTGGTCGATGCCGGAGGCGCCCCGCCGTCGGTACCGTTCTGGGCGGGGGAAGCGCCGTCGCGAACCTTCGAGCTGAGCGAGGAGATCTCATCGCTACGGACCAAAGTCGACGATGCGGTCGCGGCGGGGCGTCCGGAGTTGGCGAAGCAACAAATCGCTGCCGATGCGCAGATCGACCCGGCGTTGTCATCGATCATCGTCGACTATTTGGCAGTTGGCCGTGCAGTCCTTGGGGTGATGCCGACGCTGTCGGACCTGGTCTTTGAACGGTTCTTCGACCAGTCCGGGGGTATGCAGCTGGTGGTGCACTCCCCATATGGGGCTCGTGTGAACCGGGCGCTCGGGCTGGCCTTGCGGAAACGGTTCTGTGTCAGCTTCAACTTCGAGTTGCAAGCGGCTGCCACCGACGACGCACTGGTTATCTCCCTCGGTCCGCATCACAGTTTTCCCCTCGAGGACGTACCTCGCTTTCTTCACAGCAACACCGTTGAGGAGGTTCTTCGACAAGCCGTGCTCGATGCTCCGATGTTTCAGTCGCGATGGCGTTGGAACCTCAACCGGGCGCTGCTTGTGCTCCGATTCCGTGGCGGAAAGAAGAACCCGCCGGCCTTTCAACGGATGGAAGCCGACGATTTCCTTGCTGCACTGTTTCCCGGCGCTGCCGCCTGCCAGGAAAACATCACCGGTCCAATCGATATCCCCGAGCACCTCATCGTCCGGCAGACCATCTACGACACCCTCCACGAAGGGCTCGACGTCGATGGCCTCCGCAACCTGCTCCACGCCATCGAGAGCGGCGATGTCCAGGTGCATTGTCGCGATACCACCGAGGCGTCGCCACTTGCTCATGAGATCCTTACCGCGAAACCCTATGCGTTTCTCGACGAAGCCGAAGCTGGCGATCGTCGTACCAACGCGGTGCCAATCCGGCGTGGCCTTCCATCGGACCCATCGACGATGGGAAAGCTCGACCCAGACGCTATTGCGCAGGTCGTCGACGAAGTCCGCCCCGAGCCTCGCAATGCCGACGAGCTCCACGACCTGTTGTTTCAATCGGTCCTGTACCGATCGAACGACGCGTGGGCTGATTGGTTTGTTTCGCTCCTCGAACGCGACCGGGTGGCGTCGGTCGATATCGACGGAACCGTCTGGTGGTTGGCATCGGAGAACCGCGAACGAGTCACGAAGCTGCTCGACAAAGCCGACGGAAACGCGCTCGAATCCGACGATGATGTCGCCGCCGACGCAGCGCTCGCTGACATGTTGCGCGGTCATCTCGATACCCGTGGGCCAACTACCGAAACGCAGCTGGCCCAGCTGCTCCCCGTTACTCAACGCCATATCGCCATTGGTCTGCTGACGCTCGAGCAGCAGGGCATAGCGCTACGGGGCAACTTCACCCAATCGGCCGCCGATGGCGAAACCGAATGGTGTGCCCGACGGCTCCTGGCCCGGATGCACAGCTACAGCCGTCAGCGTCGTCGACGTTCTATCGAGCCGGTGTCGGTGCAGGACTTCATGCGGTTTCTTCTGGCATGGCAGCACGTACAACCGGGCACCCAACTTCGCGGCCAGTTTGGATTGCTCGAAGTACTCGAACAGCTCCAGGGGGCCGAGGTTGCGGCGTCGGCGTGGGAGAGCGATGTCCTGCGACGGCGGCTCCACGAGTTCGATCCGGGCTGGCTCGACCAACTTTGCCATCGCGGCGAGCTCGGCTGGTTACGGCTTCGTCAACGATCGACGTCGTCCACCAGCGGTGCAAGTCCGGCGACCCAGGCGACCGCGCCGTCGAAGGCCACCCCAATCAGTCTGGTCTTTCGAGCCGATCTTCCCTGGTTGCTCGCTGCGGTGCGGCGGAAACCAGGCGTGCCAGTCGCACGGGGGAGGGGAGCCAAAGGGAAGCCGGTAGAGGAGGTGGCTGCGCCCGTCGGAGCTCTGGCCGAGATCGTTGAGGCGTTGACCGAAAATGGCGCATCGTTCCTTGGTGAACTGGCGTCGACCACGGGCCGTCTACCTTCCGATATCGAGCGAGCGCTCTGGGAAGGGGTGGCCGGAGGGGTTGTGACCGCCGATGGCTTTCACGCATTGCGGTCGCTTATGGATGGCGCTCGCCGCAAACGATCGACTACCTCTCGCATGAGTCGGCTCCGACGTGGGGTTCCTGACCCCAGCCAAGCTGCCGGCCGGTGGTCGCTGGTCCCGGCCGTCGACGCCTCGCTTGAACCCGATGATCTCGCCGAGGCGGTGGCAGAACAGCTTCTGAATCGCTGGGGTGTGGTGTTCCGCGATCTAGTGGTGCACGAAAAGCTCGGCATTTCGTGGCGTGAGCTTCAATGGGCCCTCCGTCGCCTTGAAGACCGCGGACTTGTTCGCGGCGGCCGGTTCGTGAGCGGACTCGGCGGCGAGCAGTTTGCGCTTCCGCGGGCCAGCGAATCGTTGCGGAAAGTCCGTGACGCCGAACGCACCGGACTGCGAGTCACCGTGTCGGCATGCGACCCATTGAACCTCACGGGTGTGTTGTTCGACGGCCCACGTATCCCAGCGGTGCGAACAAACTCGGTCACGTTTATCGACGGGAATCCCGAAACCTTGATGTGACAATTCGACAACGATTGAAAAAAGAACTCAAGGACACCACTCTTTGGGTCGAAGAAGAACACAAGCGGGTCGAACGACCCAGACAAGTCGCAATCAGTGTGTCGCGGGAACCTATGACAGAGTCGGACTCCTCGGAGCCCGGCTCTGTTGTCCGTTTTGCCCCGCTTCGCGGTTTTGCCCCGCTTCGCGGTTTTGTCCTGTTGCCTTGCAGTGACGCGTCCGCTGGACTAATCAGAGGGCGCACTCGGAGGTGCAGCTTATGACGATGACCAACATGCGGTTCAATATGGTGAACCCCGTCCAAGACTCGGCCGAGATGGCCCTGCGGTATCGGGCGATGCTCGATATGGCTGAGGTAGCGGATGAAGCTGGTGTAAGCGGCGTGACGCTCGAAGAGCATCACGGCGCCTTTAACGGATGGAGTCCAACGCCGCTACTCAATGCGGGCATGATCCTCGCACGCACCAAATCGATGATGGTGAGCATCTCCGCACTTCTGCTGCCGCTCCACGAACCAATTCGAGTCGCCGAAGACATCGCCGTCCTCGACCTGGTTGGCGGCGGACGGTTAGTGACGATCTTTGGCCTTGGGTACCGGCCCAGCGAATATGCCCTGCTTGGCAAGGACTGGGACGGTCGAGGCAAGTTGATGGACGAGTGCCTCGCCACACTGATGTCTGCCTGGACGGGCGAACCGTTCGAGCACCGAGGCGAAACCGTGCAGGTCCTCCCGAAGCCGGCATCGGAACCGCACCCCATTGTTATGGTCGGCGGCACCAGCCGTCCCGCAGCGCGCCGAGCCGCCCGGTTCGGGCTGCCGCTCTTTCCTGCCGCACATATGCCAGACCTCGAGGCGTACTACTACGAGAAATGCGAGGAGTACGGCACGTCGGGGTTCGTCGTGATGCCGAGTCCGAAAACGAAGATGATGTTCGTAGCAAACGACCCCGATCAAACCTGGGCCGAGCATGGCGAACACTTCTTCCACGAAGCCAGTACGTACAAGAGCTGGCAGACCTCCGACATCTCCTCGGCGGTGAAGTCAGGCGCCACAACACCGGCCGAACTTCGCGAAGAAGGCATCTACGTGGTGATGACCCCCGAGGAAGCGATCGCCGAAGCGAAGGCCGCCGGAAGCATCGTGCTCCACCCCCTCGTTGGTGGCATGCCACTCGAAGCGGGCTGGGACTGCCTCAACCTCTTCCTCAGCGACGTTCTGCCACATATCTAACCGAGGTATCGGTGCCGACTCCCCGGGCGACTACGCCTGAGAGTCTGCCGCTTCGACTTCTTCTCGGGTGATACCCAAAAGGAACAGGATCGCGTCGAGGTACGGCACGCTAAGCGTGGTATCGGCGGCGGCTTGCACCACAGGTTTGGCATTAAACGCAATCCCTAGGCCCGCTAGCTCAAGCATGTCGAGATCGTTGGCTCCGTCGCCAATCGCCACGGTCTGTTCTAAGGGAATGTCCTCGGACTGCGCCACCATATGAAGAATTCGAGCCTTCTGAGCCCGGTCCACAATGGGACCAGCCAGGTGGCCGGTGAGCTTGCCATCGACGATTTCAAGCACATTGGCATGGCTGTAGTCGATACCCAGTTCTTCGCGGATCCGGTCGGTGAAGACGGTGAATCCGCCGCTCACGATTGCCGTCGTGAAACCCAAACGTTTGAGGGTGCGCATAAAGGTGCGAGCGCCGGGGGTGTATTCGAGTTTGGCCCAGGCAGCATCGACGGCGCCGACGGGTAGTCCAGCGAGAAGCTCCACCCGATGGCGAAGTGACTGCTCGAAATCGAGCTTGCCCAGCATCGCCTGCTCGGTGATTGCGCTGACCTGGTCGACAACACCGGCCTCGGCGGCGAGGAGATCGATGACCTCGTTCTGCACGAGCGTGGAGTCAACGTCGAGCACGACCAATCGTTTTGCCCGTCGGCCGAGGCCCTCGGGTTGTACCGCAACGTCGATCGCAAGCTCGGAGGCGGCGAGGAGAAGTGAGCTGCGGATCTTGGTGAACTCGCCACCCTTTACGACAAACTCGTAGCTCACGACAGGGAAGCGCGAGAGCCGCACGATCCGGTCGATGTTGCCGCCGCCGTCGGCGATTGCGTCGACGACGAGCCGGAGCTCGGAAGCGCTTACCGTGGCGCCAACGACGGTGACGACGTGCGCCGGTTCGATCATGGTCGCCGTTTCCTCGACGACCTCAAACTCCACATGGAGCTTCTGTTCCCAGCCGAAGAGGAGGAGTTCCTTCACTGCGTCGCGGCCCGCTGGAATCGAAACTAGAGCTCCGAGGGTTAGCCGGCCACGAATGACCACTTGCTCCATGTCTTCGATAGTGGCCCCGACGTCGTCGAGCACCCCGAGGAGGCCAGCGGAGATTCCCGGCCGGTCCTCGCCGGTGATTTGTACGAGCAACGTCTGGCGCTGCTCATCTCCAGCTGGCGTCACGTTGCCGGATTCATCAGGAGTGCTGGAAGAAGAATCGCCGCTCATGCTTCGACCGTAGCGAACTCACCGGTGGATACAAGTCGTTAGGGACTCTCACGATTCGCGAAAGAGCCGGTATCCCTTGCTATCTCTTGTTATCCGTTGCTATCCCTCGTTGGCGTCGTAGATGTTGATGCGGCCTTCGTTGATAAGTTCGCTCAGCTCTTCGGCCTTTGTTGCTTCGCCGAAGAGAAAACCATGGGCGCGTTGGCAGCCGAGCTCGATGAGCTCCATTACCTGGGTGACGTTTTCGACTCCTTCGGCGACACACTCGAGTCCAAGTGTCTGCGCCAGCTGGATGGTCGCCGCAACGATCGTGCTGGCGTCCGGATCGGCCCCGAGTGCCCCGATAAGCGCTGGTGCTATCTCGAGTGCGTCGACGGGGAGCCGACGGAGCACCGCGAAGGAACTTAGGCCATGGCCAAAGTCGTCGATAAGGATGTTGCAGCCGATTGTCTTAATGGCTTCGAGCTGTTCGAGCGGCGCTTCGCCGTCTTGCAGGAGTTCGTCCTCGGAAATTTCGAACCAGAGCGTATCGGGCGTGATGTTGTAGGCGGCGACCGTCGTTCGGATGTGTTCGACGTAGCTGGTGCTGCGAACTGAGCTGCCGGAGATGTTCACGCGAATCGAGCGGACTCGGCCCGGGTATTGCCGTTGCCAGAGTTCCATCTGCTGGCAAGCTTCGGCGAGGGCAAGTTCGTCGATATCTCGAATCAAACCAATCCGCTCGGCGTGGGCAACAAACTCGATGCTGTCGAGCATGCCGAATTCGGGATGATCCCAGCGGGCGAGAGCTTCAAAGCTGAGAAGCTCTCCGGTGCGGAGCGAAACTTCTGGCTGATAGTGCATTGCGATTTGGCCGGAGCTGATGGCGTCTGCGAGGTCGGCCTCGAGTCGTTCGTCCCGCTCGAGCTGTTCGAACAGTGCGGTGTCGAAGGTCGCGGTGCGGAGGCGTCCGGCACCCTTTGCCGCATCGAGGGCGTTATCGGCCTTCCGAAGAACCGAGCTCACCTGGTCGGTGTCAAGGATCGCGGTGATGCCAATATTCGCCGTTGCGCTGATCTCAGTGTTTCGAACGAGCACCGGTTCGGTGATGCTCGAGAGCAGCCGTTCTGCCAATGCCGAAGCATCCGACTCGTCGCCGTGGAGCAAGATGCCGAACTCGGCTGGGCCGGTGCGTGCAACCAGATCGGCCGGGCGAACCAGGGTTCGCAGACGATCGGCTACAACACGAAGTACTTGATCGGCTTGATCTCGGCCGTACCGGCTTCGGGTGGTCTCGAATGTATCGAGGTCGATGAGCAGCAGTGTCGCCCGGTGACCCGATGCGTCTCGGTGCGAGGTGCCGACTGAACTGCTGTCAGTGTCGCGCGATTTCGTGACCTCGGCTAGGGCGGTGGTGAGTCGCTGACGAGTAGCGAGCAATGTGAGGTCGTCGTGCTCGACGCGGTATTCGAGTGCGCGCTGCTTCAAGATGTTTTCGGTGACGTCTTCGATATGAACGATCGACGAAATGTCGGCAGCGTCTTGGCTCGCTGGTTGCTCTTCAGCGGCCGGAGCGGAGACCCGAACTCGACCCCAGACAATGTTCTCGTCAGAGCGTCGGAACGGCACATCGGCAGTGGCGTCACTGGTGCTGGCGAGAAGGTGCTCGATTTGTTGCCGTCCGTCGATTGTTGCGTGGCGGGTAAGCGGCGTTCCAACAAGCTCGTTGGTGTTCTCGAACCCAAGAAAGTCTGCGTACTTGTCGTTGCAGCTGGTGACGATGCCGCCTGGATCGAGGACGGTGACGGCAACCGGAGCATGAAGAAATGCGCCAGCGAGCCGACGTTCGCTCTGGATTCGGCTGTGGACCTCCCAGATCAATTCGGCGACGGCATCGAGAGCTTGGAGGGTGTCGGTGTCCCACTGGGCATCGCCGGACACGAACCGTACTGCTCCGCACAAGCCCGTTGTTCCGTCGCACGGCACGGCATGCACCCAGCGGGCCCTGTCGATTTTGCTGTCGATGGTGCTGTCGATGGTGTCTTTGACGGTTCCATTGGTGGTCCAACGGCCACCGCAGATGGTCGCATCGGTATGGTCGCTATGCATCCAGAGCTCGATGTCTGAGACATCGAAACGTTGGTGGAGTTCGGTGCGGAGTTCGCTGATAACCGTGTCGAACGTGCCTGCGGTTGCCGCGAGGAGTCCGCGGGTGATCGAACCGATGAATCGTTCACGCTGGAGGAGCTCGTCGATTTGTCCGGCGACTGCGGCGGAGTCATCGACGATGGCCGCAGCGCTGGCTTCTGTTGCGACGTTTGCCAGGCCGGCTACAAGACCGAATTGTTCGAGCGAGGAGGTATCCCAGGTCTCGGAACGTTCGGCGAGGAAGATTTCGCCACTGGGAAGCGGAGCCACGGCTAGGTGGGTGCCATCGGCGGGGGTCCGTGAGCCGAGGCGGCGCTGGAGCGCGACGACTGCAGGGTCGGGATGGGTAACTGGGAGGTCGAGATCGGAGAGGCGTTCGAGGGCGGCCTTTGAGAGTTCGATGAACTCGGGAAGCTCAGCGGCAGCATCGCACCGAGTGCGCTCGGCGGTCCCGGCGTCGACGTCGATGGCCCAGGTACTGCATTCGGACGCGAAGTGTTCGGCGAGTCCGTTGAGAATCTCGAGCGGGTTTGGGTTGTCGCCAAGGAGTTGGAGGAGACCTGAGAGGGCAACCGAGTCACTCTGGCCCTTAGAGTCTTCGGTCGTCTCGACGCCGCCTGTTTCGGTCAGGGCGCCAGCGAGCGCCGAAGAGGTATTTGCGGTGCCTTCAAGCTCGACATAGGCACGTTGCATGAGGACGGCGGTGGTTTGGTCGAGGCGTTCGACGGAGATGGTTGATGGATATCCGTCGTCTTCGTCATGTACGACGAGCGCAACCGGCGAGCCGGTAATGATCACGTCGGCGAGTAGGGCAACGAAATCGGATTCTTCGGGAGAGTTGTCTTCGGGAAGGTTGAACTCGGGAAGATCGCCAACCTGGACAGTGTCGCCGGGATGTCCGAGTACCTCGATGCCTGCATCGTTGGCAGCGACCACCAAAAGCGAGCGGGTGCTTGAGTTCGGCCCGTCGTCGCCGAGTTCATAAATTGCGACGGCATCGCTGAGGCGACTAACCGTCTCTTGGAGTTGGGCGTGACGAACAGTGGACTCGATGACTTGGAGTTGGCTGAGGACAACACCTGTTTCGTTTATCGATGCCAGTTGTTCGGAGACCCAAACATGGCTTCCGTCGGCATGGCGAAGTCGGTACAGAAGGGTGTCGGAATCGCCGGTCGCCGGAGCGACGTGAGGCCGGTCGTCCGCGTGGACCCGGTCGATCAGAGCTGTCGCAGTGGTGAGATCGCTTGGGTGGAGGCCGAGCAGTTCGGTGATGTCGCCCTCGATCTCGAGAACCTCGCCAGTAACGGGGTCTCGTTCGAGAATGACCGACGATGATCCGCCGGCGGAGACAGGGGAGGGGGCCTCAGAGAATTCCATGGCGTTCTATCGGACGAATCGGCTCGATATGTAGGCCATTCGGACCCGTTGTAGATACGGACAACTCCGCGAGAGTTTGGGAACCAGCCGGGGAGAGCCCATGGCGGAACACCGAGGGCAGCCGGCCAGGGCGTCTCGTCGGAGATTGTCTCACCGCTAGGTAGGATTGGAGGTTGCATGTCTCGCGCCGCGACTCTCCCCATCCAACGCCAACCGCTATTCCGAGCGAACCGGATCGGATCGCTCTTGGTCGCGTTCTTGTTGATTCTTGCCGCCTGTGGAGGCGGGGAGCCTGAACCATCGGCAACGGGTGCCACGGTTGCCGGGGCGGTCGAAGAACGTGCCGATGAAGCGAGTAGTGGCGCTGATGACAGTGCCGCTGACAGTGCCGATGACAGTGCCGATGACAGCGCTGACGGATCCGGCGATGGGGTTACCGCTGGTATCGCCGAGGCGGCGGCCGACGCTTTTGCAACCGACGACACGGCGGACGACGGATCCGACTCGTCGAGCAATGAGTCAAACAGCGGCAGCGCTTCGGACACCGTTCCGGTAACGATCGAGCCTCCGAAAGAGGTGCCAAACACCGTGCCCCCGGCGACCACCGGGTGCGAGGGAGCGGGCTTTGGGGAGTCCAACGGTGAGGTCACCACACGCATTGGTGTGCTCGTCCCTGACTACAGCGCGCTGATCGATACCGGATTCGTTCCCCGGGTAACACCTACCGAGTACCGGGCGAGGTACCTCGCCTCCACGTTTGGTGCCAACGTTCGCAACAACACGTCGTTCCCCGGATCGCCCTTTGCGCTCCCTTGCGGCGAACTCGAGCTCGTCACCGCCACCTACGACCCGATTGACCCCGCAACTCAACGTGATGCTTGTCTTGCTCTCGCTGAAGGCCCCGGGGTTCTGGTGGTGCTCAGCGAACTCGAAGATCGGCGGGGCGAAGGCCTCTCTTGCCTCCTCGATGAAGCAGGTATTCCCGTAGTAACCGCTGGTTCGGTTACCTCGGATGACCTCGATGATGCTGCCGGAAAGCTCGTAAGCCTGCGTCCTCCGGTCGACCTCCTTGGCGCTGGCGCAGTACGAACCTTTGACGCAATGCAGCTTTTCGAGGGGCAGACGGTTGCCGTTATTGGCGGCGACGATCCTGTCGCAGCCGCAACCTCGCAATCGGTTCTCGCCGAGCTTGACGGCCTTGGCGTCGAAGCGGTTTCGGCAATTCTTCCGAGCGCGAAGGGCGTCACCGATGTGTGGGCCGAGATCCCCGAAATGGTCGAGGACTTTGCGGCCGACGAGGTCACGGTTGTTATCTCTACCTTCGACGCCGTGGTCACGAACGCAATCTGGGATCGCATGATCAAACAAGAGGTGTCTTGGCAGTTCTTGCTCGTCGATGCGACAAGTGTTGGCGAGCACGACAAAGTGACGCGGCTTCCCGACGAGTTCAATGGCTTGTTGTACACGTCGCTCGAGTCAGAAAAGGAAGCCGACCGGACCGACCCTGCCAGCGTGGAGTGCATCGCCGACTATGCAGCCGTGGTGGCTCTTCTCGAAGACAACCCAGAGGGCACCGGACTTACCGGAGACGTACCGGCATTCGAACTGCCGTCGAGCGCACTACCCGAGTCGCCAACGACCACGGTCGATGCCGCCGCAGAGGGCGATGATGCTGTCGCCGACGGCGACGCTGATGCTGCTGCCAGCGACGAAGCGGCTACAGAAGGCCCGCTCGAGGATAGCGATGATGGCATCGAAACGTCGTTGCGTGAGGTGCTCGGGGAAGATCGTCCACCCGGACCAGCTTGTGCGCTGACCAGCCTTGCCGTTCAGGCGATCCTTTCGGCTGGCGACGACTTGAACGCCGAGACGTTCGGCGAGGCCGTGCGAACCTTGGGACCACTCGACCTCTTCATCGAAGGCACCGGTGCACTCGCCGAAGACAAGTTCTACCTAGCGGATTTCGCCCATGTGCTTCGATTCGAGCAGTACATCGAACCCATTAGCGAAGAGCTTGCCGCCCCATGCGACTCGCCTGACAATTGTTGGCGCCAGATCGACGATCCGGCAGCGGCTATCGGTCCGCTTCTGCCCACAACCTCGGCCGGCGCTGGTGCTACCGGCGACCCAGAAGAATCAGCAGACGCCGACGAATAGATCCGCTCGGTTCACCGCTATGTGGCGACGCGCTGCGTTAGCGCCTCGACGTACCCGTCGAAGGTAGGACCGATACTGGCAACAAAATCGTCACTTGCGCCGTTGGGGAGCGGGTCGATGAGCGCCGCCCATGCAAGGTTGCACGTATCGCCATCGTCGCGGATAGTGACCGAACATTCGCACAAGACCGCTGCGACGTCGCTACGGCTATACACGTAACGCCACGGTGGTTCGTTCGACATTTCATCGCCGAACTCCGCCGACGAAGCAGCTTCGGCCTCGAAGATGAGTTGCTGAAGCGCTTGCCATACTTGCGGGCGCGTTGCCGCCATTGGCGATTCCACCACGATGGTGGTGTAACTCTTCTTCTTCTTTTTGGGTGTCGGCTCTGCTGTCTCAACCACAGCGAAACTCTACTCGGGGGCCACGATGAGGAGGAGGTCGCCAGACTCGACAGCCGCCGCACTGGTGAGAGCCAGCCGTTGCACGACTCCGGCGCCGGGCGAGCGAATGACCGACTCCATCTTCATGGCCTCGATGATCGCTACGGGATCTCCGGCTTCGACCACATCACCGATGGCAACCTTGAGGTTCACAATGCCGTGAAATGGCGCCGCGATGTGACCTGGGTTTGTTGGATCGGCCTTCTCGGCTTCGGTGACATCGTTTGCGACGCCACGGTCGCGAATCTCCAGCGAACGGATCTGTCCGTTGAGACGAAACACGACTTGTCGCATTCCGCGCCGGTCGGGCTCGCCGATGGCGTCGAGCCCGACAAGCAACCGCACGCCTCGCTCGAGGCCAATCGGTATGTCGGACTCCGATGGGTTCATGCCGTAGAGGAAGAGTCGGGTGGGGAGAACGCTCACATCGCCGAACGCGAGTTGGTGCTCGACGAACTCGCGATACGGGGTAGCGAAAAGCAGCCGGCTGAGCGTCTCGGCCGCCGTGGTCGATGCCAGCGCTGCGGTTTCCTCTTCACTGAGCGGCACGAGCTCGGCCTTTGATCGACGCCCTTCGATGGCTCGAGTTCGGAACGGTTCGGGCCATCCTCCCGGAGGGTCGCCGAGGTTCCCGTGAAGGAACCCAATCACACTGTCGGGAAGATCCACGGCCGACGGATCGGCTTCGAGTTGCTCGGTGGATACGCCATTGGCTACCAACTGAAGCGCAAGATCTCCGACGACCTTGCTGCTTGGCGTGACCTTGATGACATTGCCGAGCAGAGCGTTGACGTCGGCGTAGCGGTCTTCGATCTCGTCGAAACGGTCACCCAGGCCCAAAGCGATTGCCTGCTGGCGGAGATTGGAGAGCTGACCGCCGGGAATCTCGTGTCGATAGACCCGGCCGGTGGGGGAGGCGAGGCCGGCCTCGAAGGGGCGGTACATCCGTCGAACCGCCTCCCAGTACGGCTCCATCGCCGCGAGCTCGCCAAGAGGAAGGCCGGTGGCGTGTTCGGTGTGGTCGGTAGCGGCGATGACTGCCGGCATCGACGGCTGGCTGGTCATACCCGAGAGCGGTGCAGCGGCGCAATCGACGGCATCGACCCCGGCTTCTATCGCCGCCAAGTAGGTGGCGACCTGCCCGCCAGTGGTGTCATGAGAGTGCAGAACTAGGGGGACATCGAATGCTTCACGCAGCGCTGAAACAAGGGTGCGGGCAGCCGGAGCCCGCAGGAGGCCAGCCATGTCTTTGAGGGCAAGTACGTGGACACCCGCATCGACGAGTTCGGCCGCCCGCTCGAGGTAGTAGTCGACGGTGTAGAGGTTCTCGGCCGGACTGCTGACATCGCCGGTGTAGCAGATCGTTCCCTGGGCAATAGCGCTGGTTTCGAGCACCGCGTCGATGGCCGGTTTCATCTGTTCGATGTTGTTGAACGCATCGAAGATCCGGAAGATGTCGACTCCGGTGCGCTGGGCTTCTCGCACGAAGGCCTTCGCCACAGTGTCGGGATACGGCGAGTACCCCACGGTGTTGCGGCCACGAAGCAGCATCTGGAGGCAGATATTGGGAGCTGCCTCACGAATTCGTTCGAGTCGCTGCCACGGGTTTTCTTTGAGGAACCGGATTGCGACATCGAAGGTGGCCCCACCCCATGCTTCGAGGCTCAGCAGGGTCGGGGTGCTGTGGGCTATGTGGCGGGCGCCCACAACGAGGTCGATGGTTCTGACTCTCGTCGCAAGAATTGATTGGTGGGCGTCGCGCAGTGTGGTGTCGGTTATCTGTGGCGTCTTGTTTTCGCGAAGCCAAGTGGCGAAGGCCTCGGGGCCATCGGTGTCGAGCCGCTGCTTGGTCCCGGCAGGGGGTTCGCCGGCTTGCCGAGGAGGCAGCTTCTCACTGGGATCGAGAACCGTAGGCGCTTCGCCGTTGGGTTGATTGACCGTGACGTCGCCGAGATACCTGAGGAGCTTGGTCGCCCGGTCGCTCGACTGTGTCCCGGCGGTGAGCTCGGGCCGGTCATCGATAAAGGAGGTTGTGACCCGGCCGTTTACGAAATCGTCGTCGGCGAGTACGGCCATGAGATAGCCAAGGTTGGTGGTGAGTCCGCGAACTCGAAACTCGGCGAGGGCACGGGTTGCTCGGGCAACGGCGGTCTCGAAGTCCTGTCCGCGGCACGTGAGTTTCACGAGCAGCGAGTCGAAGTACGGCGAGATCTCGGCGCCTGCGTAGCCGTTGCCGCCGTCAAGGCGAACGCCAGCGCCACCTGGTTGGCGATAGGCGACGATGCGCCCGGTGTCGGGGCGAAAGCCGTTGGACGGGTCTTCGGTGGTGATGCGACATTGGAGGGCGGCACCGCGTTGGTAAATGGTGTCTTGTGCGAGTCCAATGTCGGCGAGGGTCATGCCGCTTGCTACCCGAAGCTGGGTCTGGACGAGGTCGACGTCGGTTGTTTCCTCGGTGACCGTGTGCTCGACCTGGATACGTGGATTCATCTCGATGAACACGTACGTTCCGGCTTCGTCGACGAGGAATTCGACAGTGCCGGCGTTGCGGTAGTTGATCGACTCGGCAAACCGCACCGCATCACTGCAGAGCTGATCGCGCAATGCTGGATCGAGGTTGGGTGCTGGCGCGATCTCGACGACCTTTTGGTGTCTGCGTTGGACCGAGCAATCGCGTTCGAAGAGGTGGACCACGCCGCCTTGTCCGTCGCCGACTATTTGCACTTCGATGTGCCGCGGATTTACCACCGCTTGTTCGAGGAAGACCGCTGGGTCGCCGAACGCGCTTTCGGCTTCACGGACTGCGGAGTCGATGGCGTCGGCGAGCAGGTCGGGGGTCGGAACCATTCGGAGTCCGCGTCCGCCGCCGCCCGCTGCCGCCTTTACGAAGATCGGGAATCCGATTTCTGCCGCTTGTTCGAGGGCCGCATCGATATCGGTGATGGCGGGGGATTGTTGCAGAACCGGAAGTCCAGCGGCGACAGCGGCGCCGTGTGCTCGTTGTTTGTTGCCGGTGAGGGTGAGCACCTCGGATGTGGGGCCAACAAAGATGATTCCTGCGGCTTCGCATGCCTCGGCCATGTCGGGGTTCTCTGACACAAAGCCATAGCCAGGATAGATCGCGTCGGCGCCAGCTTCGAGAGCGGTGCGCACAATGGTGTCGATATCGAGGTAGGCCCGAATGGGCTGGCCCCGATCGCCGATTTGGTAGGACTCGTCAGCCTTAAGGCGGTGGGGGCTGTTGCGATCTTCCCAGGTGTAGACGGCAACCGTTTCGATGCCGAGTTCTACGGCGGCACGAAAGGCCCGGACCGCGATTTCGCCCCGGTTGGCGACGAGCACTTTGGAAATCATGAGTTCCTCGTTGGTTGGGAGCAGCATTCCGACCCTACAAGGCGGGCTCTGCGCTGGCTGGGAGTGGCACCTCGAGTAGCGGGGAAATTGCCAGTTCACAACTTTTTCGCAGTACTGACTTGACCAGCTCCTTGCAGAGACCTAGGTTTAAGCCCAGTCAATAGCAGGTCTGTTGTTGGTTAGATGTGAGTTAATAAACAGTTAATACCAAGTCTGATAAACGTTTGTCTTAGTAAGTACTGTCGTAGCAAGTGGTCATCCGGTTGCTACGTCGGTGCTAGCCAGGTGCCAGTAGTTCGCCGGGAAGACGATCGCTTGCAACTTGGCACCCCCGAGGTTTCCGAGGTTTTTGTCATGGCATCAAAAAAATCGCAACAATTCCGACTCGATGAACGCATCGAGCAATGTGCAGAGCGCAATGCCGGCGTGAGTTGGCCTATGCCCATCGACGCAAAACTCGATGCCGTGCTCGACATTGCCCGTGAAGATGGAACGCGCACCACCCGCAAAGAGCTCATTGCCGCGATGCTGTTCGATTTCGATCCCGATGCCGACTACATCGCCGATCTGCTTCGTCGCTACCGCCGAGCCACCGTGTACGACGTCACCATGATCGACCTGCCCGACGGCGAGAACGTCATCGAACTTCACCAGCACGGCCCGGGCCCTCGTCCTCGTGACACCGGCGCGATCTAGCACGCTTCGCTAGCGCACATTCCTTTCCCCGGGGCCTTTCCTCCGGCCCCGCTCCCCGTAACAAGACCCCACAAGAAGAAAAACAGTCCCCACAAGCTTCCCCGCGAAACGAGACCGGAGGTTCTGCCCCCCCGGTTTGCCCACCGAAAGCTCCGGTCTCGTTGGGGGAGTGCCACCATGGCAGACTGACCGCGTGGCTGTCCCTGGAACTTCTGAGACCGCGCCGTTTCAGCCGCTTGATTTCGGCCTGCTGCTCACCGCCGCTGGCATCTGGGGTTCATCGTTTCTTTTGATGGCGATCGGTCTCGACGCATTCCACCCCGGTTTGGTGACCTTGCTCCGAGTGGGTTTCGGGCTGGTGACACTTTGGATGTTTCCGAGCGCTCGAAAACCAGTACCTCGTGAGGCATGGGGCCGTATTGCGGTGCTTGGTGTGGTGTGGCTTGGACTTCCACTAACGATGTTTCCGCTGGCCCAACAATGGATTGACTCATCGATCACGGGGATGCTGAACGCGGGTATGCCGATCATGGCGGTCATCGTGGCGGCGCTGGCCTTCGGTATACCGACCAGCGGCATGAAACTGGTCGGGGTGTTTGTCGGGCTCGTGGGTATCGGGTTTATTGGGATCCCAACAGCGCAGGCCGGCAATACCAATGTGGTGGGCGTCGCCCTCATCCTGCTGGCTGTTGCCTCCTACGGTGTGGCAGCAAACCTGGCGGGTCCGCTACAGCGTGAGTTCGGTGCGGTAGCGGTAGTTGCTCGGGCCCTCGTGGTTGCCGCCATCGTGGTCTTGCCGTTCGGTATCTACGGCGCAACCGATTCCACCTTCGCCTGGGGCCCGCTTGTGGCGTGTATGGCGCTTGGAGCGGGAGGCACCGGCATCGCCTACGTTGCTGGCGCCATGCTCAGTGGGCGAGTGGGTGCAGTCCGAATGTCGGTTGCGACCTATCTCATCCCCGTGGTCTCGGCAGTGCTCGGAGTGGTGTTCCGGGGCGAGGTCATCGGGACGATGGCCATCGTCGGCACGATCATCGTGCTCTCGGGCGCGTTTTTGACCACTCGGGGCTAGGTGAGGATTACTTCGTCCTCGAGCGTGCGAGTGATTTTGGTGGCCGCAGCAGTCCACAAATCATCGACGCTGAGATCGCTGACCTCGCGTGACAGGACTAGACCGGTTTTGGCGAGTCCGTCCGCAATATCGGATTGGTGATCATCGACATGTTCGTTGAAGGCTGCGCGGCGAGGGACAACGATAGGACACTTGCCAGATCGTAAAGAGGTAAGCACCGAACCGCAGCCTGCGTGCGCAACGATGAGGTCGGCGGCCTGGATCTCTTGCTCGAGTTCGTTTGAGGGCATCGATTGCACCACTCGGCCGCGAAGGTTGCGCTTCGAGGCAGCACCGATCTGCCAGAGAACATCAGCGTCAGCCGGGAGGAGGGTGTCGAGTTTCTCGATCAATCGGTCGAAGGGGTATCGATCAAGCGTTCCCAGTGTGACGACCACGCGAGGCGACGGCGGCGGGTCGCAGACCAGGCCGGGGTCTTCAGCGCGAAATCCCCCAAACACCGACGACACCACACCCCAGCTGGGCCCACGCCAACCAGTGGCTTGGGCGTGAACCCGAACCCCCGGCGAACGCATGAGAATCTTGGCGGTAACCGACGGTGCAGTGAAACGTGCGGCACTTTCGATGTAGTGAGACTCAGCGCCGAACAGCGGGCCAAGCGGCAGAAATGAGGTGGCAACGGCGGCGCCGGTAGAGATGATGCGATCGGGCTTGTATGCACGAATAATCTTCGATGCGCGGGCCAAGGTAAGGATCGACCGTCCGATG
The DNA here is from genome assembly GCA_937934655.1 of uncultured Acidimicrobiales bacterium. Taxonomy (GTDB): domain Bacteria; phylum Actinomycetota; class Acidimicrobiia; order Acidimicrobiales; family SHLQ01; genus CALLQB01. The sequence continues at coordinate 21,810 of CALGZB010000102.1, forward strand.
TCTCGCTGGCCGATGTACGGCACGAACTCAACGTCTCGGCCTTCCAGCATCGACCGGCTTTGAATGCCGTCAAAGGTCACCCACAGAGGCGAACTGGAGGCCGGCTCGAGCCGCGCCGCCAACTCGACGAGTTCGGTGAGGTGGCCGCCGGTTGAAGCGACGAGTAGATCTCTGCTCATCTCAGCCCCGGGTCGATCGGTCTTGGGTCCACTCGGAAGTGCCGTCGCGGCTGAGCCGGAGGTGGCCGGCGAGTCGAGCCCACACCTTGACGCCGGCATAAATAGCGACACCTGCCCAATCGCTGGGGCTGGCAAGTTCGTCGGCGAGCCAACCGTGGCCTTGGGCAAACGCCTCGTCAGACGCACGGTCTAGGGCTTCGGGAAATTCATCGTGGAACTGGGCAACGGCAGTGTGGCGCCGTATCTCGATGCGAACCAGGTCACGAACCCGCCGCGGAAGAGCCGGGGTAAAGGTTGCGCCTTTGACCGAAAGCCGTTCATGAGGGTCGAACGACATGGGAATGAACATGTCGTCGGCAAGAAGATCAGGGAACTCGTCGAATCGAGCTCGGGCATCTTTGGAGATCCCGTAGAAACCAGCACCGACCAGGTTGCCCGACGTGAAGTAGGGGCTTCGTTGCCAGATGCGATGGAACTGGCCGGCCATCCAACTCGCCTTGCTGGTATCGAACCGCATAGTTGGCGCAGCAACCGGGAGTCCGGTTTCGGCCATAGCGTCGATCATCGTTTTGATGCAGCCGTCGGAAAGGGTGACATCGGCATCGACAAAGAACTTCGGAAAGAACGTGGCCTCGACATCGCCGAGGTTGAGTGCGGCAACCTTTGATGCAACCGGACTTTCGAGCAACCGAACGGTGGGGTAGTCGCTCGCAACAATCTCGGCCGTGCGGTCGCTGCACCCGTTACACACCACCAACACCTCGTACTCGTCGATCCCGTCTTGGGACACAACGGTGTCGAGACACTGACGAATGACCGATTCTTCGTTATGGGCGGGGATAATTACTGAGGCTGCGCGTGGCACATGGTTGGTATCGGCGAGAACCGTCGTGCGCTTGACTCCAACTATGTAGTTCCTGGAACAGAACCAACGCGTGGGCTGGTAGAACGTGCGTGTGTCTTTTCTCGACGGAATTCTCGATCGGTTTGGCGAGCGCAAGGCGGCCAAACGTGCTGCCGAGCAGCTCTCCCGCGATCAAACGGCGGCGTGGGACGCCTACTGGGCAACATTGGTGGCGCTCACCACTCGTCCGGAGATGGCGGCCTTCGGTCTTGCCGCCGCTACCGGTCAGCAACCCGCATCGATCATGGGCGACCTTGAGGACGCCGGCGTCCTGCGGGCCGATGTGGAGGCAGCTCGCTCTGAGGCCGCCCGATTCGTCGATCATCAGCAGCTCTTCAACCTCGAGCGCCACGCGCTGGACCTCCTCGTCAACCGGGTCGTTGACAACGACGGCATGGTCGATCAGGGCGAGTACGGCCAGGTCTTTGCCTGCTCAGCGTTGCTCGGTTCTGACCGGATGTCCCCGCAGAGCATTGCCCGGTTCCAGTTTGGCCGGATTAACGCTGGCTATCTTCCCGATCCGGTCGATCCGGTTTCGTTGATTCTCAAGCGCGGCGAGTCCTGCTATTTCGACCATGAGGCGAGGCTTGTGGCTGCGCCAAAGGGCATGTCGGCAACCGCACAAACATCAGGTGTGGCGATTCCCCTCGGCCGGCAAACGGGGTGGTCCTGGCTTGGGTCTGAGGATTCCGCTACCGCCCTCGAGCCATCGGGGTTCGAGGTGGTCGATGCCGGGCGGGTTGCGATCACCGACCGACGCATGGTGTTTACCGGTTCGTCAAAGAGCATCGACATGCGCCTGAGCAAACTCAACGCGGCGTGGGTTGCGGGACCAGTGGTTACCTTGCATCGCTCCGATCGGGTCAAGCCGACGCTCATCGAGTTGCCCGATGCCAGCGAAGATCTCGCCGCCGCGCTGTTGGTGCTCCTGACCCGGTCGAGCGATTAGTCGTTCCGGCCGTTCCATGCTTCGGCGAGCAGTTCATAGGAACGCACGCGGGCGTCGTGACCATGAGTGATCGTGACTACCACCAACTCGTCAGCGGCAAACTCGTCGACAAGCTCTTCGAGTTGCTTCGTCACCTCGGCTGGATTGCCGACGATGAGTGGCTTCGGTTGCTGCTGAACGGTAGAAACCGAAAGCGGTGAGCGGGGCTCGGCTGCGCTACCCGGAGGCGGGATCTTCCCGCCTACGCCACGAGCGCGCCAGGCGTGGATGCTGCTGGCTAGATGTTCGGCTTCCTCGGTGGTTTCGGCGCAGATGACCGCAGTGGCGACCGCCACCCAGGGTTTCGGAAACTCAAGGCTTGCCTGATACTGCGCCCGGTACGCGTGAAGAAGTTCTGCGCCTGTCGGATTGATGAAATGTGCCCAGCCAATCGGGAGCCCGAGGTGGGCCGCAAGCGCAACTGAATCCTGGCTCGAAGCGAGCAGCCACATCTCGGGGACGCCTGCGGTTTCGGGACGAGCCCGAACATTGAATACGGGGGAGTCAGCCGGTACATCGTCGTTGAGAAACTGCTGGACTTCCTCGACCATCGAGGGGTAATACTCGACGCCGATTGGGTCGCCGTTTTGTGCGAGAGCTCGAGCGGTGATCGGGTCTGACCCGGGAGCCCGACCCAATCCCAAGTCGATCCGACCGGGATGTAACGCCTCGAGAACTCGGAAGTTCTCGGCCACCTTTAGGGGGCTGTAGTGCGACAACATGACGCCGGCTGAACCAACCCGAATCGTGGTGGTGTTCGCGGCAATATGGCCGATCAAGATCTCCGGGCTTGAGCCGGCGAGTCCTCCGCTGTTGTGGTGTTCGGCAACCCAGTAGCGGTGGTAACCGAACTGCTCGGTTGCCCGGGCGAGGCGAGTCGAGTTGGCCAGCGCGTCCGCTGCCGTGGAGCCCTCGGGAATCGGCGACTGATCGAGCACCGACAACGGAGTCTGGCTCGATTGCTGGGCCGAACGGCTCATAAAGCCCCCATAACGAGTGTTTTGGACAACGTCCACCTTTCGTGAAGAACCGGTGCTCCGATTCGAATGAACCCTGCCACAAGTTTGTCTGGAATCTGAAAAATGCCTGTATCGAAGAGCCCTGTTTTACGAATCATCGTCACGGTTGCGATTCTCTTTGCCGGTCTTGCCCTTGGAGCGGTCGACCCGACACCAGCCGGAGCAGTACCCGGTGACTGTGTCGGCACGGTTTTCCGTGACCACAACGCCAACGGAGTTCTCGATACTCGCGCTGCTGGCACAACCGTGTCGGACGCGAACGACGCCATCACCGATGAACCGGGCGAACCCGACGTAACCGTCACCGCCTATGACGACAACGGCGTGGTCGTTGGTTCTGCGGTTACCGATGCCACCGGTCAGTTCGACCTCGACACCACGGTTGCCGCTGGCACTCCGATTCGAGTCGAGTTTACGTGGACACAACCATGGCTCGAGTCCGGTCCGAACGGCCCCGACAACGCAAGCTCGGTGCAGTTCGGTACCGCAGGTAGCTGCGACCTCGACTTCGGCGTCATGAACCCCTCGGACTACTGCAACGACAACCCGTTTCTTGCGACGACCTGCTTTGACGTTGGTCCAAGCAGCGGATCCGAGGCTCCAGCGCTCGCAGCGGCGCGTTATGACTGGGGCGTCGGCGAAGGCGACTTCCCGGCTGGCGCAGAAATTGGGCACACCTGGGTTGACCCAGCTGGTGATCCAGCACCGCCGATCAAACTCGCAGAAAACCAAGACATCGGAACAACCTGGGGTCAGGCCTGGAACCGCGATACCGGCAACCTTTTGCTGGGTGCGTTCATGAAAGCCAACACCGACTTCGGCCCCGACGGGCCCGGAGCCATTTACTCGATTCCTACCGACCCGCTAACCGGTCAAGCCACCGGCGCTCCAACGCTATTCGCTGATCTTGATGCCCTCGGGTACAGCGTTTGCGCTGACCCCCACGGTGACGACCTGAGTGACAGCTCTGGACTTCCCTCGCTCACCGATGCAACGATCAACGCCGTTGGTAAATGCGCCATCGGCGACATGGACCTCAACTACGACAACTCCATCCTTTACGTCATGAACCTGACGAGCCGCGAGATCGTGCGTCTCGATGCCACTACCGGTGCCGATCTTGGGTCCTGGACGTTTCCGCTCGACCAAGACACACTCCCCGCAGGCGAAGGCTTCTGCGTGGATCCGGCCACCGACATCCGCCCCTTTGCGCTCGAAGAACACGACGGCAAGATCTACGCCGGCGCGGTTTGTTCCGGAGAGTCCACCGCTCTCACCGGCGACAAATGGAGCACCCGAGGCGAAGTCTGGACCTACGTGTACGAAGTCGACCCGGCCACCGGTGCCTTCACGCTTGTCTTGCAGTACCAGAATCTGGCGGATGCGCAGTACAACCAGAACTTCTCTTGGATCTCGACCATTGCCGATATCGAAGCACGAGCTCAGTTTTCTGATTATGGACCGTCTGCAGATGTCCAGTATCCGCAGCCATGGCTCACCGACATCGAGTTCTTCAACAACGACCTGATCCTTGGTTTCCGCGACCGCTTTGGTGATCAGGGCGGGTCTCGCATACCTCACAACTGGACGGGCGTTGGCGAACGACTCCTGAGTTTCACGGGGCGAAGCTCGGACATCAACTGTGCCGGATGGGACGCAACAACCGCTTCGTGGGTGCTTGAGACAAACAGCATTTGCGGCGGTCGAGTGTCGGCCGACGCAAACGCTGGCGAAGTGGATGAGTTCTATGCCGACGGCGGATCGATCGGACACCCCGAATCGTCACTCGGTGGTCTCGAACTCATCCCGGGACACAACCTGGTGTTTACCGTAACGAACCCATCGGAGTTGCTCGATAGTAACGAACGAATCGTCTACAGCGCTGGATTTGGTTGGGACGACAACTTCGATGGCAGCCCATCGCGCGGCTACATCTTTTATGCACGAGATCCCAACGATGACCCTTCTTCGGCCGGGTTCAACCCACTCGGGAAGGCCAATGGCCTTGGTGACGTCGAGGCGCTCTGCGGATCGGCTCCACTCGAAATCGGCAACTATGTGTGGTTCGACGCCGATGGCGACGGTATCCAAGACCCTTCTGAGGCTCCCGTTGTCGGCGCCACGGTCAACCTGTACGCGGCTGATGGCACAACACTGATCGCCACAACAACGACTGCGGCCGATGGTTCGTACTACTTCGAAGTCGAACGCAGCACGTCGTATGTCATCTCGATGGACAATGCGGCCGACTACACAACAAGTGGCCCGCTCGATGGCTGGGCCCTCACCCAGGATTCCGCTGATCTCGATGATGATGCAGACTCCGACGGAGTCACTGGCGCCGGAGGCTTCCCCGAGATCGCCTACACCTCTGGTGGCGCTGGCAGTAACGACCACACACTCGACTTCGGTTTCACCCAATCATTCGACCTTGCGCTCACCAAACAGCTTGCCGATGGCACCAACATTGCTGATGTAATGGTCGGTGACACCGTGACCTTTACGCTCACCGTCACGAACCAGGGCGGGGTTGCTGCAACGCAGATTGCTTTGGCCGATTACGTTCCGGCTGGCCTGACGTTGGCTGATGCTGATTGGTCTGAAACGGGTGGCGTTGCAACGTTGAACACGCCGTTGCCCGGACCACTTGCTGGTGGCGATAGTGACACGGTGGATATCACGTTCACGGTTGATGCTGGCGCTACGGGAACGTTGAATAACTTTGCCGAGATCGCTTCTGTCCTTGATGGTGCCGGTGCTGCGGTTGTCGATGTCGATAGCACTCCTGATTCGGCTCCTGGTGATACCGGTCCGGCGACGGCTGGCGATGCTGATGACGACAACATTGCTGACAGCGGTCTTGCTGGTGACGATGAGGATGACCATGACGTTGCTTCGGTGACCGTCGTAGCGACCCCGGTGTTCGACCTTGCGCTCACCAAACAACTTGCCGATGGGACGAACGCGGCTGATGTTCTTGCCGGTGACACTGTGACGTTTACACTCACCGTCGTCAACCAGGGTGACGTCGCCGCAACGCAGATCTGGTTGGTCGACTACATCCCGACTGGCCTGACGTTGGCCGACGCCGACTGGTCCGAAACTGGCGGCCTAGCGATGTTGAACACGCCGTTGCCCGGACCATTGGCTGGTGGCGATAGTGACACGGTGGATATCACGTTCACGGTTGATGCTGGCGCTGCTGGGACAATTGACAACTTTGCTGAGATCGCTTCTGCCCTTGACGGCGACGGCAACGCGGTGACCGATATCGATAGCACTCCTGATTCGGCTCCTGGTGATACCGGTCCGGCGACGGCTGGCGATGCTGATGACGACAACATTGCTGACAGCGGTCTTGCTGGCGACGATGAAGATGATCACGATGTCGCTTCGGTGACGGTCGTAGCGGCCCCGGTGTTCGACCTGGCGCTCACCAAACAACTCGCTGATGGCACGAATGCTGCGGACGCGATGGTTGGCGAATCCGTGACGTTTACGCTTACGGTGACGAACCAAGGAGGCACTGCGGCAACGCAGATTGGTCTTGCCGATTACGTTCCGGCTGGCCTGACGTTGGCTGACACGGACTGGACTGAAACGGCGGGTGTCGCGACTCTGAATACGCCGCTGCCTGGTCCACTTGCTCCTGGTGGCACTGACACAGTGGACATTACGTTCACCGTGGATGCTGGCGCTACGGGAACGTTGAATAACTTCGCGGAGATCGCTTCCGCTCTTGATGGTGCCGGTGCGGCGGTTGTCGATGTCGATAGCACTCCTGATTCGGCTCCTGGTGATACCGGTCCGGCGACGGCTGGCGATGCTGATGACGACAACATTGCTGACAGCGGTCTTGCCGGTGATGACGAGGATGATCACGATGTTGCTTCGGTGACCGTCGTAGACAGTCCAGTGTTCGACCTGGCGCTCACGAAACAACTTGCCGATGGCACGAACGCGGCTGATGTGATGGTCGGTGACAGCGTTACCTTTACGCTCACCGTCACGAACCAGGGAAGCGTTGTGGCGACGCAGATCTGGCTGGTCGACTACATCCCGACCGGGCTGACGTTGGCTGACTCCGACTGGTCCGAAATGGGCGGCCTAGCGATGTTGAACACGCCGTTGCCCGGACCATTGGCTGGTGGCGCTAACACAACCGTGGACATCACGTTCACCGTTGATGCTGACGCAGCTGGGACAATCGACAACTTTGCCGAGATCGCTTCTGCCCTTGACGGCGACGGCAACGCGGTGACCGATGTCGATAGCACTCCTGACACTTCGGCCGGCGATACCGGCCCGGCAACGGCTGGCGATGCTGATGACGACAACATTGCTGACAGCGGTCTTGCTGGTGATGACGAGGATGACCATGACGTTGCTTCGGTAACGGTCATCGACACCCCGGTGTTCGACCTTGCACTGATCAAACAGTTGGCTGATGGCACGAACCTAGGTTCTGTGGCACCAGGCGACAGCGTGACCTTTACGCTCACGGTGACCAACCAGGGAGACATTGCAGCAACGCAGATCGATCTGGTCGATTACCTGCCAGATGGCTTGTCGCTCGCTGATGCCGACTGGACTGAAGCCGACGGTGTCGCCACCTTGGTCACACCGGTACCGGGTCCACTTGCGCCGGGCGCCAACACCGCGGTGGACATCACGTTCACCGTGGACGCCGACGCAGTTGGCCCGATCGACAACTTTGCCGAGATCGCTTCTGCCCTCGATGGCAACGGTGATGTTGTGGCCGATACCGACAGCACACCGGACACTACTCCTGGCGATGCCGGCCCATCGGCTGCTGGCGACGCCGACGACGACAACGTTTCTGGCAACGGTGAGGGAGGTCAAGATGAGGACGACCATGACGTTGCCCAGCTGACCGTCGATCGCACCGAGGCCAGCGCCGATGTTGTTGACCTGGCGCTTCGTAAACAACTTGTCGGTACCAACAGTTCGGGCACGTACAGCTCGGGCGACGCCGTGACCTTTTCCATCGAGGTGTTTAACCAAGGCACGGTAAGTGCCTCGAACATCACGGTGGTCGACTACCTCCCAACAGGTCTGACGTTGAACGACGCCGACTGGACCAACCTTGGCAACGGCACCGCATCGATTCGCATCGCCGGCCCTCTCGCACCGAATACGTTTGTGCGGGTCGACATTACCTTTTCGGTCAACGCCAACGTGTCGGGAAGCATCGTTAACGCTGCGGAGATTTTCTCAGTGACCGACGAGACCGGTGACCCGGTAACCGATACCGATTCGGTCGCCGATGGCACCAACGATGACCGGCTCATCGACGACGTCATTACCAACGACGGCACCGACGACGAAGACGACCACGACACCGCTCGAGTAACGGTGGCGGGGGCACCCGTCGCTGAACCGTTGGCCTTCTCCGGCGGAACCGCCTGGCCGCTGGTCCTACTGGGACTCGTGTTTCTTCTCGGAGGCCTTGCACTCGTACTTGGTTCCGAGCGTCGGCACGTCTAGTCGTCGACCGCTTTAGATAGCGCGATCAGCGTATCGAGCTGGTTCGCCCGCCCCCGATTGTGGGGCAGGCGGACTGGCCGGTACTCCATTCGACGAGATCGACGCGAGCGCCGAAACGATCGCTGCTTCAAAATCGGGCAGCACCGCGAGATGCCCGGGCGACATCATGAGGTGAAGGCCCTCTTGTTGCACATCGACCTTCCACCCCTGGCCATGCAGCGCAGCCGCAAGCGGGGCGTTGTTTTGGGGGTCGGTGGCGCCGAACAACACCACGCTCATCTCGGGCCGACGAAGGACCTCGATGCCGTCGGTGGCGTCGACAAACGCAACGAATCGTTTTGTTGCCGCCAAGACATCGGCAGCCTTGGCGAGCAAACCATCGCGTCCGAGGTTGACGAGTGTGGCCCACGCCCCAGCTATGGGCGGCGCTGGTCGAGTCCCGGCCGGCGTGGCCGACCCGTAAAACCCTCCGGGCCAATCGTCAAAGCTGAAGAACTGAAACTTGAGTAGAGATCGGTTGCAGTACATGACCACCGAAGCGCCTTTGTAGCCGTAGCCGTACTTGTGGATGTCGGCCGAGAGCGAGGTGACTCCCTCGACGGCGAATGTCCACGGCGGAACCGGTTCGCCGATGGCTTCCCAGAAGGGGAGAAGCCACCCGCCCAGGCAGGCATCGACATGGCAGAGGATCCCGGCGTCGACGGCAAGGGCAGCGAGTCCGGTGATGTCGTCGATGACGCCATACGGGTAACACGGGGTCGAGCCCACAATCATCGCAGTCCGGTCGTCGACCGCCACCGCGGTCGCCGCGACATCGGCTCGGCCATCGGCACCCACTGCTACCCGGATGACCTCGATATCGAGATACTTGGCAGCCTTATCGAATGCTGGGTGAGCGGTCGACGGCAGAAGAATGGTGGGCTCGGGTTTCCCCAGAACCTCTCGCGCATAATCGCGGGCAACTTGCACCGCACAGAAGATGCTCTCGGTTCCACCCGAGGTGAGCGCTCCAGACCGGGCATCGGTGCCGAACAGGTCAGCAGCCATAGCGATGACCGAACCCTCCATGGCACGCAGGCTCGGATACGCCATCGGGTTAAGCGCGTTGTCGTGAAGGAACAGCTCGGCAACACCGTGCTGGACCCGTTCGAGTTCGGCATCGGCGGCGTTGTAGACGAGGCTGAACGCCCGGCCGCTCTTCCAGTCGAGGTCGTCGCCTCGGCCAGTGGTGATATCGGCCAACAGCTGCTCGGCTGGTCGGCCAGTCTCGGGAAGGGCAGAGGGATAGTCGGTCATGCCTGCAGAGTACTTGGAGGCGGCGGCTCGCCGTTACGTAAGGGGTTTGAGGTAGCGTCACTACGTGTCCGGGGAAACGAGCAGGGTCACGCCGCCTGAGACGGTGACGTCCCCCAGCGGTGGTGATATCGGCGGCTACGTCAAGCGCGGTGTTTTCGTTGCGCTTTTTGTCATCGCCCTGTCGCTATTTGCGCCGCAGGTGGTCGACCGGGTCCTCGACGTTCTCAGCTCGGCCGAGCGCCTCCGCACCATTCGTGCCGGCTGGTTTCTGGTGATGGTCGGCCTCGAGATCTTGAGCTTCGCCTTTATGTGGTGGCTGATCCGGATCGTGCTTCCCGAAGTGTCGTGGTTTGTGGCTGCCACCAGTCAACTCACATCGAACGCCGTGTCTCGGGTGGTACCTGGTGGGGCAGCGGTTGGTGGTGCAACCCTGTACCGGATGCTGTCGGTCAGCGGTGTTACCGCCGCTCAGGCTGCCGGAGCACTGGCAGCAACGTCGATCGTGTCGACCGCAGCACTCTTTGCCATCCCGGCTTCGGGACTTCTTATGGCGCTCTTTGGCGCACCGATTCCCGAGAGCCTTCTTTCCGTAGCCGTTGCCGGGGGAGTGCTCTTTGTGCTGCTTGTTGCCATCGGTGCCATCGGTATCGCGTACACCCGACCCCTCGAAGTCGTCGGTGGGTTTCTCAACAGGGTGTTCAGCACGATCGGTAGTTGGTTCGGGCGAAGCTGGACGGTGCAGCCAGCTCACCTTGTTGCCGAACGTGACCGTCTTGTCGGGGTCATTGGGAAAAGATGGCCGCAGGTCATGGTGGCGGCAGCCCTCAACTGGGTCTTCGACTACCTCACCCTGGTAGCGGCGCTCTACGCGATCGGCGCCGACCCGAGGCTGAGTTTGGTACTCATCGCCTACGCCGGAGCTGCTGTTTTGGCGATGATCCCCGTAACTCCGGGCGGCTTCGGCTTTGTCGAGGTAGGACTCACCGGCATGCTTGTGGTGTCGGGCATCAGCACGCAGAATGCGCTTCTTGCCACGTTGGCGTACCGCATCATCTCTCTCTGGGTGCCGATTGCAAGTGGACTTCTCGCCTGGCTGGCATTCCGTACCAAGTACCACCTCGCCGAGTAGCGGCGCTTACTCTTCTTCTTCTTCTTCTGTGTTGTGTTCTTCGGTGTCGTGTTCTTCGGTTACTTGCGGTTGATCGGTGTTTTGGATGCTCACCGTGGCGGAGGAGCTGTCGGCAGGATCTGAGGACGCCAAGCGCCTGGCAACGAGGTCGAAGATGTCCGGGTTGATTGACATCCCCGAATGCGGCGCGTCGATTTCGACGTGTTCGACATCCTCGTTGAAATGATCGATACACGCCCGCCAGTTCACGACGCCGTCAGATTTCGAGAAGATTGCCGTGATGGGGACCGTGATGGGGCGCAAGTTTCGCTCGTCAACCCGGGCCGCAATGGCTTCGACATCGTCACCCCGATCCCGGTAGGTAGCTGCCGACGCCGTGTACTTGGGGCCACCGACCACCGGCGTGCCAAAGGTGATGACCTGTTCGACCAGGTCGGGGCGGTCACGTGCCACTTCTCGGGCCAGGTAGCCGCCCAACGACCAACCAACCAGTCGAGCCTTGACCGGCTTCGCGGCTGAGGTGTTGATGCTCTCTTTCGAACGGCTCTCTTTCGAACGGCTCTCTTCCGAAGGGCTCTCTTCGGGGGAAGGGGCGCCGTAGTGTTTGATCTCGTATTCGAGTCGCTCGATGATCTGCGGGAGCAGTTTCTCGACATCGCCATGGTTTCTGCCGAGCCGCCAACCACGAGTGCTGTAGCCCCGATTGGTGAGATAGGCACGAAGTACCGCTGTTGCGCTGTCGCCCACACCGAACCCGGGATACACGACGACGAGCTCATGGTTGCCGCGTGGGCCATCCCTCAGGAGCCGTTTGCCACTCGAAGCTAGGCGCACCAGTTCGTTGATCGATCGAAGCTCTTTGCGCAGATTGCGTCGACGGGGCTCCTCAAGATCCCCATACGGATCATCTACATCGGGATCGGCTTGCTCGCTCACAACGATTGGAGGTTAGTAGCGCTGCCGTGAAAGGTCTGCTTCGCCGCAGTATTGGGTCTGAGCGGTGGTAGGAATGGGCGGTGTCCTCGGTGTCCCCCAACTCCCGGTTTCCCGACCGATCTCTAGACTCGTCTCGAGTAGTCGTTCTGAGCGCTGGCGGACCCGTGGCCTGGATGTTCCACCTCGGGGTGCTCGCCGGACTCGAAGCCCATGGTTGGCGAACCGTTGACGCCCACCTCATCGGAACCTCAGCAGGGTCGGCGGTCGCTGCGTCGGTAAAGTCGGGCGCCAGCCTCGAGGAGGTCCGAGCAGTCATAATGTCTTCGCCCGGTGACGGCGATCGCCAAGAAATCCTCAAGACGCTGCGGTCCACCGGCCAGACGATTGCCGCAGGAAGCCTGCTCGATCGCATCCGCCCTATGGCTCCTCGGTTTGTGCGTCACGCGCTGCCGGGAGGTCGCGGCGTAGCGATGGCCCTAGCCGGAGCGTTGCCCGCCGGTGTCTTTCCCACCGACCCGCTCATCGCTCTCCCAAGTTCCAGCGACGGCCCCTCTGAATGGCCCAATGGTCTGTGGATCCCGGCGGTCGACGCCAGCACCGGCAACGTTGCGGTGTTCGGTCGCGATACGTCCGAAGCGACGGTTGCCGATGCCGTTGAAGCCTCGTCGGCTGTCCCCGGAATCTTCCAGCCGAAGCGGCTCGACGGAAACGAGTTCATCGATGGCGCCGTTTCCTCTTCCACCCACGCTGCTTTGGCCGCCGAGGTGTCGCCCGATGTTGTTGTGATCTCGTCGGTGCAGACCCGAGCTGGTCGCCGACCGGTGCGTATCGGGGCTCGCCGCCGCTTAGCCGATGAGGTTGGGTTGCTTCGGGCCAGGGGTATTCATGTCATTGTCATTGAACCCGATGAAGAAGCAATGGAGAACGAACCGCTGCTGATGCGCCCCGGGTTTCCCGGAGCCGATGGTATTGTCGCCGCCGGAGAGCGGTTGACCGCTGAAGCGCTCTCC
>CALGZB010000103.1 GCA_937934655.1 uncultured Acidimicrobiales bacterium
CATCACCACGGTCTTGTCGAGGAGACCGAACTCCTGCCGGTAGCTATTGGTGGGATCGCCGGCGGGTGTGGCCTTGATTGCTTCCGTGTCGACAAAGTTTGGGATAATTCGCACCTTCGACCCGCCGGGCGCGATCTTGGCTCGAACGTTGTCGGCCAGATCATCCGAGAGAACCGTCACCGCATCGGACAGGTTGTAGAGATTGCGCTCCATTGCCTGAAAAAACCGAATCGCCTGCTTGCCCTTGAGCACACCCAACTCGATAGCCACATCAGGAAACACGTCTTGGATGTTGAACACGAACGGCACACCGCGCCGCTTGGCCGAGCACCAGCCCGCGTAGCCGAGAGTGATGGGCGGAGACATCGCTAAGACGGCGTCGGCCGGAAACTTCGATGCTGCGCCATATGCAGCCGCCAACCCGGTGAAGCCGCCAAAGGCCAACGCCCGGGCTGGGATGTTGGCCTTGTCCGCTGGAAACGGATGGAGACGGCGGATCTGTCCCCAGTCGGTCTTCTCTATCCGAGCCAGTTTGCCAGCCCAGCCCGCTTCGATCTTGGTTTCGCGGTACCACGGTAGCGATGTGACGATCTCGACCTCGTGGCCGATCTCGACCAAGCCGCCGACGATAGCGGTCATGACCGCACCGGTAGGAGCGTTGTCGGGGGCAAAGTGCGGCACAAAGATCTGAAGTTTCACGGGGTACTCACACTTCCTTCGCAGCGGGGAGGTCGGGCAGACCCAGCGCACGACGATAGACCGCTAACAAGGCGCCACCTGCTCGACTCCAGGCAAATTCTGCGGCCTGGATGCGACCAGCTTCTGCCACATCGCCGCGCTCGGGAACATTGGCTACCCGGTCCTGGATGGCTCTGGTCCACGCTTCGATGTTGCCCGGTTCGACGAGCACAACAGCCTTCCCTCCGACCTCCGGAACAGCGGTGGCATCGGCAGCGATAACCGGGCATCCCAAGGCCATCGCCTCGAGCACGGGTATCCCGAATCCTTCAAACCGGCTCGGAAACAGGAGCGCCTCGGCTTGAGCGACCAGCAACTCGAGAACTCGGCGTTCTACCCGCCCGAGACGCCAGACCAGATCTTCGAGACCAAGCTCCCCAATGAGCTCCTCGACCGCTGCGTCAGCCGGACCGGTGCCGCCGGTTAGCACCAGCCGCACTGGGGTTCCTGCGTCGCGTGCGCCGGCGACGGCACGGATCGCAGTGGCATGGTCTTTGTGTCGATGGGTGATGGCCGGATACACAAAATACGGCTCGGGATCGTTTACCAGCGCCGCGACATCATGTGGCACTTGCGGATCATCGACCGCAAGAAGAACGGGCAGGTCGTAACCCGCCGAAACCGTCACCACTTGGGTCGACTCGACGTCAAACCGCTCGACGACGTCGCGACCCACAAAGTCACTGGGAACCACGACCGCCTCAGCGCGGGCAACCGAACGCGGAATTGCCGTGCGCAAATAGTTTCGTTTCACGATGCCGAAGTTCTCTGGCAGGGCAAGAGGTTGGAGATCGTGCAGGGTAAGTACCGAAGGAACCGGCCGGAGCGCCGGGATTGTTCCTCCGACGTGATGGAGCAGCCTGATGCCGCGGGACCTCACCTTTTTCCGGAGCCACGTGGTCTCAAACCACACTCGATGAGGCCGGTTCGACCCGTCGATCTCGGCAATTTCGACATCGCACATCGCACACAGGTCGGGATGGGCGTCGGCAAACGGGCGCAGAACAAAGAGCGTGAACGACATATCGTCGGGCGCCTGGTCGAGCAGCGACATGGTGGTGCGCACCGCATACTCCTCGGTTCCACCGACCACCGATGGAACGCACCAAAGCAGGTTGATCCCGACAGCGGTACTCACAGCAGCTCGTTATAGGCGGCAACGGTGAGATCTGCCGTTCGTTGCCAGGTAAACCCGGCAACCCGCTCGTCGGCTACAGCGGTAAGCGCATCGACCTCAGCGCCACCCACCAGCACATCGCCGATGGCGTTGGCGATCGAACCGACGTCGGTCGGGTCGACAAGCAATCCAGCACCATCGGCTGCAAGCTCCTCGGTGGCTGTTCCGGCAGAGGTAATAACCGGCGCACCTTGCGCCATTGCTTCGAGCACCGGCAGGCCGAATCCCTCAAAAAGCGATGGGTAGGCGAATGCTGCTGCGCCGCCGTAGAGCGCCACGAGGTCTGATCGGGATACGAACCCGAGCGTCTTTGCGCGGTCGCCGAGCGGAGCCACGACCGAAGCGACATCTTCTTGCCAACCAGTAGGGCCCACAATGGCAAGCGAAACATCGGTTGGGGCTGCTCGTGAGAACGCCTCGATAAGCCGTCGAAGGTTCTTGCGCGGCTCGAGGGTGCCCACCGAAAGCACATAGCGGCCCTGCAGGTCGAACCTGGCCCGAACCCGCTCGACCTCTTCGGCCGAGGCGCGGGCTTGGTCGACGCCCCACGGCACCACGCGAATTCGCCCGGCATCGACGCCGTTGGCCGCGAGATCTGCGCCGGTCGCCTCCGAGGGAACCAGAACTAGCTGGCTTCGCTCGATAGTTCGTTCCAGGCATCGTTTGAAGAACCGAACCCCGTGCGGGGTGAACATCCCCGGATGGTGGAGCCACGCCAAATCGTGTTGAGTGACGACAAGCGGCCGCGCCGTGGCCGGAATGATGCCACCCGTTGCATGAACCACATCGAGGTTCGAGGCATAGGAGTCGAGCCGCGGAAACGACGAGCGGCTCCACGATTGATAGAGAACCTGCCGAGGAAACGGAAGGTGGGTGACTTCGATGGGAACCCGGTAGTGGGGATCCGGAGCGTTCTTGTGGCGAGCCGCAATACCGATTGCCGAGACATCATCTCGGTCGACAAAGGCCCGAAGGAGGTCGACGATCGCTCCAGCGGTCCCGCCCGGGACCTCATGCCAGCATTGCTCGATAACAACCCCGGCGCGGCAGGCTTTGTGTGAAGGCGCGCCCGTTTGCGTCGTGAGCTCTACGTGCGGTTCCTCGCCCCCAGGCGTTCCTCCCATCGGTAGCAGTCTCGCATGCTTCGACGACGGTAGAGTTGACCGGCATGTCGGAATTCTGGGTGGACAAACGAGTACTCGTGACGGGTGGAGCAGGCTTTCTTGGCCGCTGCGTCACCGAGCAATTACACGCCGACGGGTGTACGGACATTTTGTTGCCGCGGAGCGCAGAGGTCGACTTCCGCGATCGCGATGTGGCGAACGAATACGTGCGCGACAGCTCTCCTGACCTACTCATTCACCTTGCCGCAACCGTGGGCGGCATCGGCGCCAACATGGCCCGACCTGGCGAGCTCTACCTTGACAACCTCCTCCTCGGCACCAACACCATCGAGGCCACACGGCTTGCGGGTACCGCTAAGACCGTCGTGGTCGGCACGATCTGCTCGTATCCAAAGTTCACGCCGGTCCCCTTCTCAGAAGACTCGCTATGGACCGGGTATCCCGAGGAAACCAACGCTCCCTACGGCATCGCCAAACTCGCGCAGCTTGTTCAGTTGCAGGCCAACCGGGCCCAGTACGGCCAAAACGGCATCTATCTGATGCCGACGAACCTGTACGGCCCCGGCGACAAGTTTCACCCGAGCGTCTCCCATGTCATTCCGGCGCTCATCAAAAAGGCTGTCGAAGCCCGCAACGCCAACGCCGAGACCATCGAAGTTTGGGGAACCGGAACCGCGAGCCGCGAATTTCTGTACGTGCACGATGCAGCTAGAGGAATCCTGCTGGCCTCCGAGCACTACGACGGCCACGAACCGGTCAACCTTGGAGCGCATGAAGAAGTTCCGATCAAAGCGTTAGTGGAGACCATCACCGAGCTGGTTGGCTTCGAGGGCCGGATCGTTTGGGATGACACCAAACCCGACGGACAGCCACGCCGATGTGTCGACACGTCCAAAGCCAAAGAGTTTGGCTTCGAGGCCACCACCGGCTTCGAAGACGGACTTCGAGCAACCATCGACTGGTACGAAGCAAACCAAGAAGCGGCAGAGGCCGTCCAGGCCTAAGCCTGCCGTTGCCGATCACGCTCAAAACTAGAAACGACGCCTGGGGTTCCCAGACGTCGCCTCAATCAGTACTCAAGGGATGAGCATTCATCTATGTGATGCTCTCCCAGTTGCTTAGAGGTTTTCGATGCCGAGGCTTTCGAAGTACTCCGCGGTGCGGGTAAGACCCTCGCGTAGCTGAATCTTTGGTTCCCATCCGAGAAGCTCGCGAGCCTTGGTGATGTCAGGCTTGCGCTGCGTTGGATCGTCGGTGGGAAGGTTCTGGTAAATAACCTCGGTGTCGACGTTCAGCACCTCAACAACCAGTTCAGCCAGCTCAGAGATAGTGAACTCGTTGGGGTTACCGATGTTGATCGGCCCAATCTGCTCCGAATCGAGCAGAGCAAGGAAGCCGCGGATCTCGTCTTCGACGTAACAAAAGCTTCGAGTTTGGCTTCCGTCGCCGTAGATCGTGATCGGCTCGCCGCGAAGGGCTTGCACGATGAAGTTCGAGACAACACGACCGTCGCGGGCCCGCATGCGGGGTCCGTAGGTGTTGAAGATTCGGACGATCCGGACCGGGACGTTGTGGTACCGGTGGTAGGCCATGGTCATGGCTTCGGAGAAGCGCTTGGCCTCGTCGTAGACACCACGAGGACCAACCGGGTTCACGTGACCCCAGTACTCTTCGGTCTGTGGGTGCTGCTGCGGATCTCCGTAGACCTCACTGGTCGACGCGATCATGAACTTGGCGTCCTTGGCGGTTGCCAGTCCGAGACTGTTGTGCGTTCCGAGACTTCCGACCTTGAGGGTCTGGATAGGCATCTCGAGATAGTCGATCGGCGAGGCCGGGCTGGCAAAATGCATGACTGCATCAACGTCGCCAGGAACCCAGATGTATTCGCTGACGTCGTGGTTCACGAAGGTGAACAGTTCATTACCAAAGAGGTGTGCAATGTTGTCGGCGTTGCCGGTGATGAGGTTATCGATGGCGATAACTTCGTCGCCTCGGCCGGTCAGTGCGTCGCAGAGGTGCGAGCCAAGAAAGCCCGCTCCGCCGGTGATGACGATACGTGCCACTTAGTTCCGTCCGATTCCCTGGTAGGCGAAGCCCCGGCGGCGAACTGCACCGCGGTCGAGGATATTGCGGCTGTCGACGATGCTCTTGTTGGCAACAAGGCCAGCGATCTTGTCGAGGTCGAGCCATTTGAACTCGTCCCACTCGGTGAGGACCGTGACGACATCGGCGCCTTCGGTTGCCGCGTAGGCATCGGCGACAACTTCGACGCCGTCCATTTCGAGGACGGATACGGCTGGGTCATAGGCCCGAATCTTCGCACCAGCGGCGATGAGTCGGTCGATGACCTCGATGGCTGGCGATTCGCGCAGATCGTCGGTGCCGGCCTTGAAGGTAAGACCCAACACGCCGACTGATTTGCCGTCGAGAGATCCGCCAGCGGCACTTTCGATTTTTTTCACGACTCGACCGAATTGGTCGTCGTTTACTTCGATAACACCGCGGAGCAAGCTGAAGTCATAGCCAGCGTCCTCGGCGATGCGGGTGAGCGCACGAGTGTCCTTGGGGAAGCATGAGCCACCCCAGCCCGGACCGGGCTTGAGGAACTGGTGACCGATTCGTTTGTCGTAGCCCATGCCGAGCATGACGTCGTTGACGTCAGCGCCAACGGCTTCACAGACGGCGGCAACCGCGTTGACGAAGGAAAGCTTGGTAGCCAGGAAGGCGTTGCTTGCGTACTTGGTGGTTTCGGCCGATGCCGGGTCGGTGACCAGGATCGGTGCCCGAACACCAAGAAAGAGTGAAGCGACTCGAGTTGCGGCCTGCTGGTCGTCGGCGCCGATGACAACCCGGTCAGGGTTGAGGAAATCCGAAACGGCTGAGCCTTCACGAAGGAACTCGGGATTCGAGACAACCGGGCAGTCGGCGCGACCCAGGGCTTGTTCGACGAGAAGTGTCGAGCCAACGGGAACCGTCGACTTGTTGACCACGACGGTGCCGTGACCAAGGTGAGGAGAGATCTCCGAGGCTGCGGCTTCGATGAAGCTGAGGTCGGCTGAGCCATCGGGCATCTGTGGGGTCGGCACACAGAGGTACACGAACTCCCGTCCCTTTACGGCTTCTTCAGAACCGAGCACGAATGACAGCCGGCCATCGGCCATGGCTTCTTGCACGATGGCTTCGAGGCCATCTTCGTGGATCGGGATTTTGCCTGCCTTGAGAGACTCGACCTTGGCCGGATCGATGTCGGCGCAAACCACATCATGGCCAAGTTTTGCGAAACAAGCACCCGTAGTGAGACCTACATAGCCGGTGCCGATAATGGCAATCCGACTGGTGAGTTCTGGCGCGTTGATTTGATCATCCATAACAGGGGGAGGCTCCGGTTGAGGGGCTGGTGGGGTGTGGAGAAACTTGAGGGTACCAAATGTCGCGGAGCGTAGCGTCAAATGCGACAAATGACCCTGAGCGTGGCGTTTGCGCGACTGTGAGTGGGAGTGGGAGTGGAAGAGAGAGTGGAGTGAAGTGAGCTACTCGCAAGGCGCACCCACAGGGATCTGTCCGATGACTGGAGCCACCGTCGTGGCCGGCGTTTCCTCAACCGACTCATCGGCGGGATCGGCGGGATCGGCATCGCTTGCTTCTGGCGCTTCAGTACTCGGAGGCACAGTGGAAGGCACAGACGTCGGTGCAGCACCGGGCTCTTCGTCCAAATCTTGCAGGACGGTAGAGGTCACCGGCTGCACAGACGCGAAGACTCCAGAGATCTCGGCCTCTGAACGAGGAATGAGACGCACAGCGTTGTAATCAGAACCCACTATGAGTTCTATCGTCGGAGAATCCCCAGATATAAGGCCTGCGTCTGGCAACCCTCCGAGATATCGCACCAAGATCTCGGCGCTCGACTGGCCGGCTGGGGCGAAACGGACAGTGGTGCCGAGATCAACCTGCGTTTGTCCGGAGTTCACCACCTCAAATCCTCGCTCGCGCAGTGCATCGACAGCGTCGGCAACCTGCTCGGGTTCGGCAGAACCCTGCGAAACGATGACCTTGACGTCGGCAGGACGGACGTCGCCAGTAACGCCACGGAAGATATCGAGAATTGGTTGCGAGCTAATGGTGGCGAGTCGGAGCACGTCGAGCCCTTCGACAACCTCTGGGGCCGTGCTCTCCGAGCTCTCTCCTGCTTCGCCACCGGCATCGGTGTTTTGCTTCGGGGTTGGGTCGCCAGTCGGGATGAAATCGAAGTTCACCGGCAGCTGGAAACGCTGAAGCGTGTCGGGGTCAAACTCTTGGAAGGCAGCGCCGATCTCGATAAGGGCACTGATGGAGAGCTCGTCATCGAGCTGAATGCTTTGCCCATCCTCGGTCACGGCCGCAACCAACCGCTGAATCTCGAGCGGGTTTCGCCCCGTCCGGTCGACGACCTGTTCGAGGGCAAGGATCATAAAGTCGCGCTGGCGGGCGCCGCGGTCGAGATCGGTCCGGCCGTCGATCGAGACCCACTTGTCATCGATGAACTCCTGATACTTCCGACTCCGCACATAACCAAGAGCTTCGCTGCCGCTCAGCGACACACAACCAGACTCAGGGATCGACAGCCCTGAGCTGCGGTCGCGAGCAGGGTTCGCGAAATACACGGGCACGCCGCCGATGGTGTCGACCACCGCAGCAAAGCCGGCGAAGTCGACCTGCATGTAATGGTGAATCGGCAGGTCGAAGTATGTGGTGATGGTCTCAACCAAAAGTGCCGGACCGCCGCGTGACAGCGCTGCGTTGATCTTCTCTTCTTTGAATCCCGGAATCGGTACCCAAAGGTCACGAGGAATCGAAAGTACCCAAGCGTGACCCGTTGTTGGGTCGAGACGAACGAGCATCATCGTGTCGGATCGGGCCCGAGTGGCCTCGAACTCAAGATCGCGGCCGGCGGTGACCGGGTTGCCATCCTCAAGCCGGGCCGCAGAGTCCGCCCCGACCAGCAGAAAGTTCAACGGTTCTCCAGCAACCGGTGCTTCGGTAAGCAATGGCGTGTCTCCGGCCGAGAACTGAATGCGGGGAATCGATTGGACGGTCTCTTCGACCTTCTGCAACGACCACGCGGCAACGATGCACGCTGCGATGACCGCAAGGTTTCCTAGCATGAGGAGACGTTGCGGCCAGGTGCGCCGAAGTACTGCCGGAGGCCCTTGATCCACTCCGACACGCTAGCAGCGCGCACCCCCCTTTCGATGCCGGCGTTCCTTGTAGCGTGAACAGCATGGATGACGCCGAAAGAGTTGAGAAGTGACAACGACACCTGCTTCGCGCTCCGGCGCCAAGCCTGCAACGGCCGAGAACGAGTGGTTTTGTGGCCAGGTGTGGTCCGACGGCGCCATCGTTGCCGCCCACGAAGCCCGGCTCTCGCCGCTCGACCATGGCCTCTTGGTAGGCGATGGGGTCTTCGAGACCGCAAAGATCGTCGACGGCACGCCGTTTGCTTTAACTCGACATGTTGGCCGGCTGCGCTACTCGGCAACCGAACTCGGCCTCGTACCTCCGACAGACGCCGAAGTAGTAGCCGCGGCGCTCGCGGTGACCGATGCCAACTCACCGGGCCCCGGTGGTCCCGAACTCACTCGGCTCCGAATCACCTTGAGCGGTGGAGCTGGCCCCCTCGGTTCTGGCCGGGGCGATCACCCGGTGAAACTCTTTGTGGCCGCAGCCACAACGCCCCACCCCACCGGACCCGCCGATGTCATCACCGTGCCGTGGGCCCGGAATGAAAAGGGTGCGCTCGTCGGCCTCAAAACCACCTCCTATGCCGAAAACGTGAAAGCCATCGAGCGAGCTCGCACGCACGATGCGTCGGAGGCGATCTTTCCGAATACGCAGGGCCAACTGTGCGAAGGCACCGGCACCAACGTGTTCATGGTGGTCGACGGCCAACTCGTCACTCCCCCGCTTTCGTCCGGCTGCCTGGCCGGCATTACCCGTCAGCTTGTTCTCGATACGACCGACGCCATCGAAGCCGACATTTCGATCGAGGAATTCGTCGAGTGTGAGGAAGCCTTCCTGACCTCGAGCACGCGAGATGTCATGCCCATTCGCTCCATCGATGGACGGAGCCTGCTCAGGGTTGGCGGCGGAGCGACCGAACATGCTCAACGAGCTTTTGCCAGCCTTGTTTCACAAACGCTCGACCCCCTTCCAGAATGACCCTGGTCAAACGACCCTGAACGAAACGGCGCGAGTCCATGGAGATCGACCAGACCAAGCTTTCCAAAATTCTCAACGACCCGAAGACGAGAGAAGCCGCACAACAGTCCGGAATATTGATCGGCCGAGACGGACAGCTCTTCCTGACTGGCGGTGGACATCATGTGGCGCAATACCTTACCGGCGAACGGCGAGCCTCGAAATCATCGGTGGAGACCTTCCACGCCAACCTGAGCGCCCGTAACACCACGTGCGAAGCGCTCGGTTTGCCCTATGCGCATGTTGTGTTCCCCGACGTGATGATGACCCTGGCGGAGTGGCACGACCTAGATGTCGAATCGCTCTATCAGCGCGACTATCTCATCGACCCAGAAGCCGAGGCCGCTCTGCGAATCAGCTACCCACTCGGTGTGCTGCAAGGAAGGCCGGACTTTCACGACAAGGCAGAAAGTCACTATGGCGCTGAGGGGGTCGTTGCGGTGACCCGACACTTCGTCGGTCTCTTTCCCGATCTCCTCCCGGATCTACCGGAGGTGCCCATCGTGAGCTTGTCCGGCCCAGAAAACAACCTTGTCACAACGATCGATCCGACCATCACGGAGTACCGACGAGACGTGTCGAGCGCCGCTAGCGGAGCGCGCCTTGCATCAAATGGGGTCATGGCCGGGGAGAACGGCAAGCTGTGGATGGCGCTGTCGCCCACCGCGCTTACCGAAAAGACGCTTCTCATCTTCGGCGACAGCTTCTTTCTTCAAATGGTTAGCGCGCTAAGTCATGTCTTCCGAAGGATCGTTTTCTGCCGAACCCCGTTCTTCCATACCGAGATGATCGAGTCGGTCGCGCCAGACGTACTCGTAACCGGCAACGCAGAGCGATATTTATCCGACTGCAAAGCTGACAACACTCGACAGCATTTTCTCGCAGTTGCCTTGGCCCGCGGACTGGCTACCACTCCCTCGGCGGGTTTCTCAGAACTCTGGGAGGAAATGATCAGCCGTGAGGGGCTGTTGGGCGCAGAAGGAAGCCCGGCAACCATTGCCAACCGCTAGGCCGGGCGGAGGTGGTGCACATCGCCAGCCTGCACCGCGATGGCTTCCCCATCGCTGCCGCCCACTGAGCCAACCAGCAACCGTCCGTCTTCATCGATCCCGACCGCTTCACCTTCGAAGCTACCGCCGTCGATCTTGTCGACTCGGACCCGCTGTCCAACCGTGACGCAACGATCTCGATAGGCCTCGACGAATGCCGCACGCCCGGCGGCACCATCGAGAAGAACATCGAGCCACTTATCGAAGCTCACGCAAAGATCGTCGAGCACTGAGTCGACTCCGATAGCGGCATCATCGTCGATTCCGACGAGCGTTCGTAGCGCCACCGCCCCAACGGGCGCTGCACC
Organism: uncultured Acidimicrobiales bacterium; assembly: GCA_937934655.1. Classification (GTDB taxonomy): domain Bacteria; phylum Actinomycetota; class Acidimicrobiia; order Acidimicrobiales; family SHLQ01; genus CALLQB01. Next base: position 10,631 of record CALGZB010000103.1, read on the forward strand.
AAGATTGAGTCCGATACCAGCGGCAGCGGCAATTTCTGTCTCGCCGGGAGCAACCTCCACCAGAATCCCCGCGAGTTTCTGCGAACCCACCATGATGTCGTTCGGCCACTTCAAACCGGCAGAACTTGCACCCCTGGTGTGCACCACGTCGAGCGCCGCTACTCCGAGCGCGAGCGGCAGTAGGCCATGAACATCGGCGCCACCAACAAGGAACGACACGAGCAACGCATCGCCGGATTTCGCCTCCCAGGTTCGGTCGAGTCGGCCGCGACCAGCACTCTGGTGAGCGGCAACAAGAACCGAACCAGGCGGCGACTCACTCGAAGCCCAGGCCAGCACATCGGCATTCGTAGACCCCGTCTCGGCTACTCGCACCCGCGATTCCAAAGGGAACCGCCGCGATGAGGAAGAAAAAACCGGTGAGTTCAATGCGTCAGAGTTCGTGTCATCAGCTGTCATTGGACTAATCCTAAGGGGATGTTCTCAAAGGTTTTGATTGCTAATCGTGGTGAAATCGCAGTCCGGGTTATTCGGGCCTGCAAAGAGTTAGGGATCGGCACGGTGGCGGTCTATTCCGACCTCGACCGAGACGCGCTTCATGTGCGTCTCGCCGACGAGGCCTACGGCCTCGGCGGCCAGACCGCAGCCGAGAGTTATCTCGATGTCGACGCCATCATGGCGGTCATCGACAAGAGCGGCGCCGATGCGGTTCACCCCGGCTACGGGTTCTTCTCCGAGAACGCCGACTTCGCACGAGCCATTACCGATCGTGGAGTCGCCTTCGTTGGCCCACCCCCGGCCGCAATCGAAATCATGGGCGACAAAATCAGCGCCCGAGAAGCCGCAGAGAAGGTTGGCGTGTCCGGTGTCCCGGGCAGCACCGAGCTCGTTACCGAAGCCGCTCAGGTGCAAACCTTCGGCGACGAGTACGGCTGGCCAGTTGCCATCAAAGCCGCCTATGGCGGCGGTGGCCGAGGCATGAAGGTCGTTTCCTCTGCCGACGAAGCAGCCGACGCTATCGAGTCGGCCAAGCGCGAATCGCTCGCCTACTTCGGCCGCGATGAGATCTACCTCGAGCGCTACCTCACCAAACCTCGCCACATCGAGATTCAGGTGCTGTCGGACACTCACGGCAACTGCGTCTACCTCGGAGACCGCGACTGCTCGGCGCAGCGCCGCCATCAGAAGCTCATCGAGGAAGCACCCGCTCCCGACATCCCGGCCGACATCCGCAAGGCCATGGGCGAAGCTGCCGTCGCAGTTGCCAATGGTTGTGACTACGTCAACGCAGGCACAGTCGAGTTTCTTCTCGAAGACGGAAACTTCTACTACCTCGAGATGAACACCCGCCTCCAGGTTGAGCATCCCGTTACCGAACTCGTGACGGGCAAAGATCTCGTCGCTCACCAACTTCGTGTCGCCTTTGGCGAACCGCTGGGCTTCAGCCAGGACGACATCGAAATCCGTGGGCATGCCATCGAAGTCCGCATCAACGCCGAAGACCCCGCCGGTGGGGCATTCCTGCCATCGCCGGGACGTATCGAGACACTCGTGATTCCCGATGGCTACGGCGTCCGCTTTGACGGCGGCTACCAGGCCGGCGACGAGATTAGCCAGTACTACGACAACCTCGTTGGCAAGCTCATCGTTTGGGGCGCAGATCGACCAACCGCCATTGCCCGCATGCTTCGAGCACTCGACGAACTGGAAATCACCGGCGTCGCAACGACCGTTCCTGCCGACATCGCCATCCTCGAACATCCCGACTTTGCTGCTGTCACGCACTCGACCAAGTGGGTCGAGGAAGTTCTCGACCTCAGCGGCGTCGGCGCCGCACCTGCCGGCTCTGGTTCCGAGCCCGACGATGAACCAAAGGTTCGCCGGGATCTCGATGTCGAAGTCAACGGCAAACGTTTCTCGGTCAGCATGTGGGTTCCAGAATCCGCTGGCTCGACCGCTGGCCCCGCAAAGGTACGACGCAGCGCGGCAAAGAAGGCACCCGCTGCCTCGGGCTCCGGACAGGTCGCCGCCCCGATGCAGGGAACCATCGTGAAAATCGAGGTTGAGGTGGGCGCCACCGTTGAGTTGGGCGACAACCTTTGTGTGCTCGAAGCCATGAAAATGGAGAACAACATCGGTGCCGACAAGGCCGGAACTGTGACAGAAGTAAATGTCGCGGTTGGGGATTCTGTGGGTAGTGGTGACATCTTGGTAGTTATCGAGTAGTTCTGGTTCGCGATCTTCGCCCGGCCAGACACCGAGTGGAGGTAACGATGAAAACGGCTCTTGTCACGGCCATCTTTCCCAGAGGGATAGTGAGACTGCTCGTGGTAGCAGTCCTCATCGCCTCTTCAACTGCGGTTCTGACCGCCCCAGCGACCGCTCAGGACGATATCCCCATGTGTCGCGGCCAGGTAGCCACCATCGTGGGCACCGCTGGCGATGACGTACTCACCGGGACACCAGGCGACGACGTCATCGTTGCTGGCAAAGGAAACGACTCGATCTTTGCCGGTGCTGGCAACGACATCGTCTGCGGGAACGGCGGCGCCGACGAACTGTGGGGCGAGGCTGGCCGCGACCTACTACTCGGCGGCGGCGGCGCCGACACACTTATCGGCGGAGCCGACAAAGATCGGTTACGCGGCGGGCAGGGTGCCGACCGATGCGAAGCACCTTTCCTTGGCGAGCGTAGTCATCGCTCCTGCGATGATCAGCAAGCCGCAGACCAAAGCGACGTTCCCGCAGCCCGTGCACTCCTTGAAACGTCTCGTGCGAAATGGGCAGCCTGGCTCATCGCCCAAGACACCGACGACTACGGCTTCGACATTCGCCTCTCGTGTGAGTGCGACGGCGGCGAAGGATCGGTCGACGTTGTCGATGGCGTGGCGTACTGGCGGGCGTTCACCGGCTCACTCGAATCCAACCGAACACTCTTCACCATCGACGACGTCTTTGACCGAGCCGACGAACTCCTCGACGCTCTCGAAGCAGACCCATTGATCATCGGCGATCCAGAAACGGGCGTTGGTGCATTCTTCACGCTCGTCGTCGATAGCGGCACCGGGTTTCCTTTTGTCGTGGGCGACAACGGCCCAGCCGATGGAGGCGCGGACTACATCTCCACTCCCCGAAGCGTGCTTCAAGAAGCAATCGCCGCGCCGAACCGATCCGAGCTGTTCTCGCTCGACATGCTGGCGCTCACAAATCCCGCACCGGTCTATGACGAGTTGATCTCGGTGGTCGCCACCGGATTCGAAGATGACTTTGCTCCCGAAATCATCACCGAGTTCGGAGCCCCGTGCCTGGATCTTCTGGAAGCTGAGCAGAGCCAATGCGAAACCGATCTCGACACGCTGGTCGGATCACTGACCTTCGATGACGACCCGCTTATCCACTGGGATTGTGGTTTCTGTATCCCGACGATCGCCTTCATGGTTGCTCGAACCGGTACCGACCTCGCGGTGATTTCATCGGCCGACTGGACGGCTGCACTCGGAACCATCGACACGCCCTCCGAGGTTCCGTTCTTGCTGCGCGACAATGCCGATGTTCGAGCTCGCCGTAACGGAAGTTTCGTGGCCCGCACAACAAACCTGATCGCCGAATGCGACCCAATCGTGACCCGTCAAGTCATCGAACGAGTCTCACCGTCGGGAACGGCGACGGTGGCCAAGGTCGGCTACTCGCTAGAGTACGGGGTCTGCATTTAGAGGCAGGGTCTGCATTTAGGGGCAGGGTCTGCATTTAGAGAGAGAGCCCCTACTCGGCGGCCTCCGCGAGCACTTCGGACAACGTTGGGTGCACAAAGAGGCTTTCGACGATGTCGTTGACCGTCAGTCCGGCGTTCACTGCGAGCGCAAGAATCGAAATGAGCTCGGCGGCATGGCGGCCGACGATTGACCCGCCCAAGATGACGCCGGTCGCCGGGTCAGACACGATCTTCACGAAGCCGCGAGGGTCATCGTTGATGAGTGCCTTGGCCGACACCGAGAACGGCACCTTGGTAACGCGAATCTTTCGACCTTCGGCGAAGGCATCAGCCTCGGCCAAACCAACGTCGGCGATCTCGGGTTCGGTGAAGATTGCCGAAGCGGCCTTGTCGTAGTCGAGATGACGGTGTGGCAGGTCGTGCATGCCCATGGCGTGCTCGGCGATCTTTCGCCCCTGCATCGACGCTACCGACGAAAGCGGAAGCCGTCCCGAGAGGTCACCCGCTGCGTAGATATGTGGGACCGAGGAGCGGCAATGATGGTCGACCGGTACGTAACCGCCATCGGTTTCGATGCCAACGTTCTCGAGCCCGAGCATTTCAGAGTTCGGCACCGAACCAATGGCCAGCAACGCATGGCTTCCCTCGGCATGGCGCCCGTCTTCTGCGTGAACGATCACGCCACGCTCGGTGCGGTCGATTCCCACACTGCGGGCGCCCTTCATGAGATTCACCCCACGGCGGAGAAAATCATCCTCAAGAGCCGCTGCAACCTCGGCATCTTTCGCCGGAAGCACTTGCTGGCGGCTGACCAACAGCGTGACCTCGCTGCCGAAGGAACGGAACATGTGGACAAACTCCACGCCGGTTACGCCGGAGCCAACTACCACGATGTGCTCGGGCAACTCTTTGGGTGGATAGGCATCGCGTGTGCTGAGAATGCGCTCACCGTCGACATCTGCCCAGTCAGGAAGACGTGGACGACTGCCGGTACACAAGACGATATAGTCGGCTTCAAAGTCTTCTTCGCCACCATCGGGAGTTGTCGCCCGAACCAAATGTGGGCCGAGGATCGATCCAGTACCGTCGATGATGCGTACGTTCTGGCTGGCCAGAACCCGATTGGTCGAACTGGTGAGCTTTGCTTCGATGCCACTCAGTCTCTCGCGAACCCCATCAAGGTCGATGTGGGGCGTCACCTTGTCGAGTCCCATACCTTCGGAACGAGACAGAAACGACAACGCTCCGCCTGTAGCGATCATGGCTTTCGACGGGATGCAATCCCAAAGATGCGCAGCACCACCAAGCACGTCGCGCTCGATGAGCACGATCTCGGCGCCGAGCCGCGCTCCGTACGTTGCAGCACTATGTCCTGCCGGACCGCCGCCGATGATAACGATTCGAGTTGTCACAACCGGTAAGTCTAACGGTGCGAACCATCAGCCGGGCGGGACGGTCTGATCAACTCAGCTCTCGGAGACCGCTATCGACGAAATGACCTCGTTCGCAACCGGCACCAATGTGGACCTGCGGTTATAGCTTCCGATGACCACATACAGACAAAATGCCCGGCCGCCTTCGGAGCAGAAGACCTGGGTGCCGGCTTGGCCGGCAATTGTGCGCTGCAGTGTGTGCGGGGCGACATCGTTTACCTTGATCGATCGCGGCAGGCGGCTGCGTTTGAAGAGTTCGGTTTCAGCCGATGCCGGCTCGTACTCGAGGAGGCATACAAGGACGCCTCTGGTGCCCATTGCTTCAACCGCGCCGCTACCAAAATCTCCCCGGTCGGCCGGGAGCCGGAAGTTGCCAGCGTGGATAACCAGTGGCTGGAACGTTTCGCCACCCAGGGATTGTGCAGCGGTCGGTGCGACGCCCGAGAATTCGGCGTCCCATCCGCTTGGAAGGTCGAGCGCAACGCCGTGCGCTTCGAGTCTCTTGCTCATAATGTGACCGCCCCGAGGAGAGCGACCCCAGCCGTAAGCGCCAGGGATGAACGGGCCAGAAGATCGGCTGCAGACGCACCCTGGGCCAGCCGCTCATGAAAGGTTCGCAGCGATGCCGGCGATTTGATCGACCGGCCGGTGAGGAGGAGCCCACCGCGGACAACGCCGAAGGTAAGCCCCACTGCTGCTCCACCGAGTGGTGACGCTGTGAGTAGTGCAGCGACGAGAAGCACATGAACGGTGGCGGTAGTGATGATCGTGGCGACGCCCAAGCCGAGCTGATAGCCGAAACCGGCGCCGTAGACCCAGCCCCGGTATTCATCGAGCCAGGCTTCGTTGACCTGTCGTTGCCAGGAGGGAAGTTTGACGGGCAGGGAGCCTCGCTCGATAAGCACGGCACACAGCGCGGCTGCTCCGAGAAGGCCTAGCCGGAACGGAGCATCGAGCCACCGGAGGGTGATCCAACCCAACATTCCGGCCACCGCGCCGGTGGTAGCTCCACCAGCTCCGGCTCCGAGAACATGTGATGTTGCCGTAACCCACCAGCGACTTTGTCGACTCCGCTCCCCGAGCGGATGGATGCTCGAAAGCATCGACTCACCTCACGGCGACCAGGTGGAACGGATCGCCGCAGCGACGGCCAGAAGCACACCGAGTGCAAGCACTAACGACGAGGTCATTCGCCGGCCTCTGGTTGATCACTCATCTTCGAGGGGTACAGGCTTGCATCGCCTGGTTCGATACCAGCTCGGCGAAGTTCTTCGTCGGTATCGGCTCGGCGTTCGGCGCCGTTCCGGCCAACCCCTGAGGCTCGGCGGCGGGCGATGCCGGCATCGGCAACCGCTTGTTTCAGCAGATTTGCTACCTGTTCCCAGGTGGAAGCGGCACCTTCACCCACAATGCGGGCGCGCGCTCCAGCTTCGGCGCTGCCGCCATCGACGAGAATGAAGTAGGGCGAAACCGGCACCTCGTAGTCAAGCCAGGCGTCGCTGGACATAACGGTGCGAACCCCCTTGGGTGCCATCGCACGAATCGATGCTTCGCTCTCGAGCTCGGGCCCTTTCGCCACGATGATGAGCTCGGCGTCGAGCCCATCGACCGATCGTTGTGCCGGATCGGCGAACGCATCCCAGAACCCAGCACAGGTGAGACATCCGCTGGACAAAAAGGCGAGCAAGGTCAACCCTTCGGTCCCCGTGACCCCAACGTTGACCAAGCCGCCATCGGGGGTTCGGCCAACGATATCGGTGGGCCCGCCAACGGTTGCCCGGGGAGCCGCCACGCCGGGGCGGGTCCGGAGGTCGATGGTGGTATCTGCAGCGGGTGTGGATCCGGCGAGGTCGCCTTCGTCGGGGTCGAGGCTCACCCCGAGTTCGTGCAATGCCCGCAGCACGTCGGCGTGGCTTCGTAGGAGCCCGGCAACGAGCACGGTAAGGAGTGCGATGACAAGGGTCAGGATGATGACGAGAACGGTCATGGCACCATCACGTCGCGACAACCAATGCTGACCGCAGCGCCGCCATTGGCGTCGAGGGCGGTAATGCAGATCTGATGGGACCCCGGCGACGACGGAAGATCAAACCAGAATCCGTGCTCGCCGCCGTGCTGAGGGAAGGCATCGGCAACGTCCTGACGGTAGATTTCGGCGGTTGCGGTAGCAACCAGAACGCCATCGATAACGGCCTCGACCACTACCGGCCCAACGACATCGGGGTCGACCGCCCAGCCAGAAAGCTGCAGGCGGCCCGACAGAACCGTGACGTTGTCGATGCTCCCGGTTGGCGAAGCAGAGGTTACCGAGATCGTTGCGCAACCGATCTTGCGGGTTCGGCCCGGACCGGTATCGCGACCTCGCACACATATCTCATGGTCGCCCGGTGTGACCGGAACAACAACGGAGAAGCCGTGCTTCTTTCCGTACCCCGGATTCTGCCGGACGACATCTCGACGGATCTTTTTCGCCAGCACCGTCGTGACCGTGACGCCATCGACTCGGACGTCGACGTCGATCGGGCCGTTGACATCGGGGTCGATGGCCCAACCTTCGACCAAAACGCCGCCCGGCACTTGGGTAACCGAATCGAGGTTTCCGAAGGGCGAGCCGGTTCTGAAATCAACCGTGGAACACCCCAGCAACACCGACCCTTTGCCCGCTTTGCGGTTGGCGGCGTAGACACAAATTTCGCTGCCATCGGGCACATCGATCTTGACGTCGAATCCGTGATTCTCGCCGAAGGTTCCGTTATAGCGGCGGTCGATGTCTCGGCGGCGTCTTTTTGCCTTGATGGTTCGCACAAAGCTGCCGTTGACCGAGATCTTGACGTTTACATGGCCGTCCGTATCGGGATCGATGGCCCAGCCGACCAGTCGGACAAGACCCGGGCCGGCATGCGCGGCCTCGAGCGCACCAAAGGGGGTGCGGGCCGGAGCGACAACATGTTCGCAACCAACCGAACGCAACCGATTTCCATCAACCACACCAGCACAAATCACGTGGGGGCCTGCAGGGGTCTTGACGATGCCGTCGAACCAGCGGACGCTTTGTCCAGCCGGTTCAGCCTGACCGACCGCAGCGGCACTCTTGTCGGCAACGACGTCGACGAAGTTGGCGGTGCCGACCGACAAGCGGACCTCGTTCGGGACGCCAGCGTTGACGTAACCAACAACACGGAATCCGCCGGGAGCAAGTTCGATCGTGGTGAGTTTGCCGGCCAGGGCGCCCGGGTCGGCCTGCAGACAGGCGGCGTTATGGCCTCGGGTGTTGTTGTCGGTTCGAGGCGTAGTGCTACACGAAGGGTCGAGCGCCCAGGGGAGGACACACGTGACAACGCGACACACGATTGGTCCGAGGCAGGCGACATCTTGGTTGCACTGTCCGTAGCGGAACCCGGTGCAGCCAGCTTTGCGGTTGGCACAGCTGCCGTTTGCGCAGCCACACGGTGTGCCGGAGCAGGATCCCGAACACACGCCGCTTGGACCGCAGCCGCAATCACCGCAGGGGGCATTGCAATCGAGATAGTAGCGAGGCCCGGTTCCGCAGAAACCCGAACCGTCGGCTTTCCACCAGCCGCCATACAGCGTTCCCGGCGGACAGCCGTTGGAGCCGTTCATCGTGCAGCAAAACTCGGTGTAACCATCGCAGCACTGCGAGCCACATTGGCAGGCCGAGCCGTTGCAGTTACAGATAGCTGCGTACGCCGTGCCCGGGCGGAGCACAAAGTCGGCGGGCGCAGCAACCATTGCGGATCCAACAAGCGCCGACTTGCGAAGAAATCCTCGACGACTCGATCGGCCTTCGAGGATGGCCGCTGCTTTGTGGACAAGACGGGTACTCACGACTCGGACCTCTGAAGGTCGTTGGTAACCGCAAAGGCCGGCACATCGGCGGCCGGCGGAGCGAACACTCGTGGCAGCGCGGTAAAGGAAAGAAAGAGGAGGTACGCGCCGAGCAGCACGAGCGCAGCAAACGGAACACCTGCGGCGGGTTGCGCAGCGAGGACGGTGGAAACCTCGTCAGCGGGCCAAAGAACGGCGGCAAAGCCAACGACCGCAGCGACAACATTGACCGCCGTGTGCAGAATCGATGGAGGCGTGTCGTTTCGACCGAAGCATCCACAAGACGCAACCCCTCCCCCGTTTTCACTTCCCCGCTTGCTGTGGTGCCGCAACACCTCAGCGACAACGGCAAAGGCGGAATAGGCGACAGCTACCAGCAAGGCCACGACCGCTCCCGCCACGACCAACCCAGCGACGCCGAGCGCCATCTCACCGACGCCAAGGACCCGGACACCGATTTCGGGCACCGGAAAGCCAAGCGTCGAAAGCGCGTTCGACGCCGATTCGGGCGAAACGACCTTGAGTGCGCCGCTAAGCACCAAGATAAGAGAAATTGCAAAAAGGGGGCCGGCCATGTGGAGCCAAATCGTACAACTTCAACGAGCACAGCGGGTGCACACAACGGGCCGATAGTCTGACAAATTGTGAGCGCTAAACGCATCCTCGTAGTTTCGGCCGAACCATTGGGCGAACAAATGGCTGGCCCTGCGATTCGGGTACGAGCGATCGAGAGAGTCCTTCGCGGCGCACATCACGAAGTCATCGCGGCTGACCCCGGCTCCATCGCAACGATTACGGCCGAAGAGATCGAAGAAATCGATGTCGCGGTTGTCCAAGGCGGCGCCTTGCGTCTCCTCCCTCAGCTCGCAGCGAGCAACACGCCTATCGTGGTCGACCTCTACGACCCGTTTCACCTCGAGGCCCTTCACCGGGGTGGCGACGACCAAATCCGTCAGCTCGACCTTGTCGAGGGAAGCCTCTCGACGCTCGCTGCCCAGATCTCTCGCGGCGATTTCTTCCTGTGCGCGTCTCGCACGCAACGTCATCTTTGGCTCGGCCACCTCGCTGCGGCCGGGAGGCTCAACCCGGCAACCCACGCCGATGACCCCACGTTCCAATCGCTTCTTGCTCTTGCCCCCTTTGGCGTCGACGATGAACCATTCGCCCCTGCCGGCACCTTCGCCCAACACATCCCGGAAGCGACCGGTTCACCCAAACTCCTCTGGGCGGGCGGTCTTCACGATTGGCTCGATCCAATCACGGTCATCGAAGCAATGCCACGCATCCGGGCAACACACCCCAATGCGCAACTCATCCTTCTCGGTGGTCGGCATCCCAATGGAGCGCTCGAACCAATGGCCATGGTTGGGAAAGCCAAACATCGGGCCACCGATCTCGGCCTGCTCGGCAACGCCGTGCTGATTCACGAAGAGTGGATCACCAATGCCGATCGAGCCGACCTTCTCGGCGATGCCGACTTGGGGGTCCTCGCCCAGTCCGATCATGCCGAAACCGAGTTCGCGTTCCGTACCCGTCTCCTCGACCACCTCTGGGCGGCGCTCCCAACCGTCACCACCATGGGCGACGACCTCAGCCGCGAACTCTCGGTGCACGGAGCTGCACGAATGGTGCCTCCGGCCGACCCAGACTCGTTTGCCGATGCCTGCATCGAGCTTCTCGATTCGGAAGCGCACACCCAAGCAGCAACAAACGCTGCCGCCCGAGCTCAGCACCACAAATGGATCGATGCGCTCGCTCCCCTGGTGGCATTCGTCAACGATCCCCGGATGGCCCCAGATCGAGCCAACCCCGCAACCGCCCGGCTCATCGACGAGATGTCGGGTTCGAAATGGCGGGACCAAACCGGCGTCCTCGCGAGAGCGCAACGCCACCTCGATGTCGGTGGAGCCAAACACCTCGCCGAAAAATCGGTAGAGGTTGCCAAACAGCGGCTATCGGAGCTGCGTGGAAGCTGACCAGCAGCGGGCCGACCTCGACCGACTGCGCATCGTTGTCGTCAACTATGACGGCGGCCTCCTTCTTCGGCGATGTGTCGACGACCTCCTCGCTATGGACTGGCCGGGCCAACGCCAGATCGTCGTTGTCGACAACGCGTCGACCGACGACAGTCTTTCTACGCTCGCTCCGAACGACGAGCTCACCATCGTCCGTATGCCTACCAACGGTGGGTTCGGGGCAAACAACGAAGCACTCGGAGACCTCGACGACGTCGACTGGGTGGCGTTGGTCAACCCTGACGCTTTCGTTCCGTCAAACTTCGCTACCGCACTCACCGCGGCGTTCGACAGCCCCTCGATGGGGGCTGCAGCGCCGAAGATCGTGTTCGACGATCGGCACTATTCTTTGCCGATCGTCACTGACGCAGGGCAGAACATCCGACTCGCCAAGGTCGAGATCGGCGGCGTCGATGTCACCTCCCGGTGCCATGTCATCGGCGACGGAGCAGCTCGCGTGGCGACGGCGTCTGGCGCCGAGTGGCATCTCGGGGAAACCTGCGCCCTTCTGGCCCCGGCATCTTCGGATGGGCAAGCGGCAACACTGTTCTTTCGCAGCCCAGCACCCGCTGAGCTCACCATCGCCGGCCTCGACGCCACCTCATCGGAAGCCGGATCGACTATCGATGTGCCGCTGACCGGCAATCCTCAGCAGTACATCCAGAACGCTGGCTCTTGGGTCGACGGCAACGGCATCGGCGGAAATCGCGGCTTCTTCCAGCTCGACGATGGCCGGTTCGACCGGCCGGCCTTGGTCTTTGCGTGGTGCGGCGCTGCGGTCATGCTCCGCTCCAGCTACCTCGCCGATGTCGGGCTCTTCGATCCCGACTACTTCCTATACTACGAGGACACCGACCTTTCGTGGCGAGGCCAAAGTCGCGGCTGGACCTACCGCTACGTTCCCGATGTCGTCGTCCGGCATCGACATTCGGCGTCGACCGGCCAAGGTTCGGCACTCACCGACGTCTATCAACAACGAAATCGACTGCGGATGCTCGCCCGCAACGCTTCAGCACCGGTTCTGACGCGTGGTGTGGCGCAAAGCATTGGCGCTGCCGCGAAGATCGGTGTTCGTCGGGTCGTCGCACTCCGGGATCCCGGCTCAAAGGGCGACAGCACCCTCTTTGTGCGTCGGGCCAAAGGCATTGCCCTCGCTGGGCGCGACCTGCCAGCGCTTCTCAAGGCCCGTAAGGACCTCTCAGCCAACCGCACGGTCTCGCAGGCTGAGGTCGAGCGCCGGCTCGGCAGCTAGCCAGCAGCCGGGCGAACCCAACGGCAAGGTGACGGTTCTCGGCGAGCCATGGCACTAGCATTCGGGCTGTGCAAATTGTGTACCTGTCGGCCCGACCCGACGTGTTCGTCGAGACGCTGCAACACGTAGCCACGATGATGCCATTTGTCGACGACGTCGTGGTTTGTGTGCCTGCATCGATGCGCCAGCGCTTCGCCGCTGGAGGCACCGGGGATACCGGGCTTCCGCTCACCATCGTCGACGACGAGAGCCTCGTTCCGGGTGTCGATCTTGGGTCGCTCAATCATTCGCAACGCAACTTTAAATTACGTGCTCACCTCATTGGCGGCGTCGACGCTTCCACCCGCATCGCCGACTCGTTCATCATGTCTGATGATGATGCCCGGCCCCTTCGGCCGCTTACCCCCGAGACGTTCGTCGGCGCTGATGGACATCACCGATCGTTCTACTTCTACGAGCTGTCACATTGGCGTCGAGGCGACACCTCCTTTGACGACTCGCAGCTCCACTCATTCTTGGTGCTCCAACACCTGGGCATCACCAAGCCGCTGTCCTATGCGTCGCATATGCCTCAGATCATCGATCGCACCCTGTATCAGCAGGTCACTGAGGCTGTCGACGCTTCGGCTGCGCGGTACGCACTCTGCGAATGGTCGATCTACGGGAACCTCGGACGGCGACTTTCGCCCGACACGTTCGCCGAGCCGGAGCCATATGCCACGCTGGCCTGGCCGCAGTATCCGTCAGAGTGGCCTCGCCAGGTCATTCCCGATCGATACCTGTTTGAGAACTTCCACCCGGAGCTCTACGCCGAGAACGGGTTGTTCGCTGGCCTTGACACCACGCTGACTAGCATCGAGCAGGCCGACACTGATGCCCTCGAAAAGGTGGTGCGCTGGCATCGCATGGAGCGCTCGGTGAACCAACTCGACTTCTCCGACGACATCAACAACCCGTGGATCAAGAACTCTCCGGTCCGCAAAGCGGCCTTTGGGGCCGCTCGCGCCGCGAAGAAGCTCATCGATTACACGAACCTCGATGATCAATCGACCTTGGCTGAGCTCTCAGAACGGGTTCGAAGGGTCGAAGCCCAACTCGATGCCGATGGTCCGGCTCATTCCTGAGCGAACGGCTGAGGCCGATAACCCGCAGCCGGTTCCATGGCTTGTCGTCGGTCTCGTCGTCACAGCCGGAGCACTGCTGCGCTTCATTGCCGAGTCACCGCTATGGCTCGACGAAGCGTTGTCGGTTCACATCGCACAATCGAATGCCATCGAAGATGCTCTGCGGCAAGATGGCCACCCTCCGCTCTACTACCTGGTACTCAATTTCTGGATGGATCTTGTCGGCGACGGCGACCGAGCAGTCCGCTCGCTGTCCGGGGTCATCTCACTCGCCACGCTTCCCTTTGCATATTTGCGTGGCCGCCAGGTCGGTGGGGAGCACCTCGGCCGATTGGCCGTAGTCGTGCTGGCGTCACTGCCGTTCGCTATTCGTTACGCCAATGAAACCCGCATGTACTCGTTGGCGGTGCTACTGGCATTCGCCGGTTGGTGGATCTTCGAAACCGCTCGTCGAAAGCCAACTCTTGCGCGACTCGGGGCGGTCGCCGTCTTCGTCGCCCTGTTGCTTTACACGCACTACTGGGCAATCTGGATGCTTGGTGCCGCCGGCATCTGGCTACTCGTGGCCGCCTTCGGCCGGGTTCACTTGTTCGACCCCACCGCAGCGAGACGCCTCAGCGGCGCCTTCATTCTGGGTGGCGTGTTGTACCTCCCATGGGTTCCGGCTCTCCTTGACCAGGCGGCGAACACCGGGACACCGTGGGCCGACCCCGACCGCCCAGCCACCGACATCGTCTTGTTGATCTTTGAGCTGGGTGGCGGCCTCCGAAGCGAAGCGCAACTTCTCGGCATGGTGATGGTGGGCATCGTGGTGCTTGCGCTCTTCGCTCGTCGCGACGATGAAGGCTTGCGGTTTGCCGGATTCCAGCCCTCGGCGATGGAGTCGGCAGCCGTGATTGGTTTGGCCTTTGTCATCGGACTCGCGGTTGGTGCGGTCTCTGGTTCGGTGTTTCAGCCACGCTACTTCGCAGTCCTGATCCCTTTCTTTGTGATGCTGCTCGCCCTTGGTCTGGGGAAACTGCGCGGCCGAGTCCTTCTCGGCGTCATTGCAGCGATGGTCGTTGTGGGTTTCGGCATGAGCGCCGTCGAAGCCCGCACCAAACGCACACAAGGTGCCGACGTGGCAGCGCTGTTAAATGAGCAGGCCACCAGCGGCGACGTTGTGGTGTTCTGTCCCGACCAACTCGGCCCGTCCACGAGCCGGTACCTGCAGGCCGCCGAATCCGGGCGACCAGGGCCAACCCTCTGGACGTTCCCCTCCAAAGGTTCCCCGCTTCGAGTCGACTGGCGAAACTACGAGATGCGAAACCGGTCGGCTGATCCAGCCGCCTTCGCCGCTGGCGCCCTCGCTGAGGCGAGCGAGGGAACCGTCTGGCTCGTCATGGCCACTACGTACCGAACCTATGAAGGCAAGTGCGAGATTCTGCGCGACGCACTCGCTGGCCAACGGCCACTCGAGTTAGCCATCGCCGGCGACCCCAATGTGTTCGAACCCGCAACCGTGTTCCGGTACGCACCATGACCGCGGCGGTACCCAGCACGATGATCCCAGATCTACGCCGCACGATGATCCCGGCACTACGCCGTTCGCTTCTCCCATGGTTATGCGGACGACTTCTCGTCGGTCTCGGGTTCCTCGTCGCCACACTCGCCGCCAGCGATCCCAAACCACTTCCGCTCGAACAAGGCCTCATCTCCTGGGATGCCACGTGGTATCGATCGATCGCTGATCTTGGCTACGACGCCGCACCCGATGGCGCAATTCGTTTCTTTCCCGTACTTCCTCTTCTTGGCCGTTGGCTCGCACCGGTACTCGGCGGCCGCGTCGACATCGCTCTCGTCGCCATCACGTGGGCGACTGCGCTCGCCGCAACAGCAGCACTGACCGAACTCGCCCGGGTCGAGCTTGGCGACGACCGAGTAACCAACCGGGTCGCATGGGTTTGGTCGATCTTCCCCACGGCCTTCGTCCTTGTCGCCCCGTACACCGAGGCGCTGCTGGTGCTCTTCGCATGTCTGTTTGCCCTTGCGCTCCGCAAGCAACAATGGCTGGCCGTCATCGGCTTTGGACTTCTCGCGGGACTGAGTCGGCCGGTCGGGGGACTCCTGGTGGTTTTTGCCGCAGCCGAACTCTGGAAACACCGCCCACGAGCATCACAGATGGTCCCGGCTCTCGTTGCGCTCGGTAGCCCTGCGGTAGGCGTCTTGTCCTTTGGTGCATGGACTGCACAGAACGGGCAGGGGTTCTTCGCTCCATTCGATGCGCAGTCAGAACTACGAGGCCGATTCCGCGATCCGGTGACCCGATTCGCGCAAGCGGTCGGCCGCGGCGTGACCGGCGACCAAACCGAACTGCTCCATGCCGTGGCCACAGTGGCGTTCGCCGGGCTCATTCTGGTCGTCTGGCGGGCCGGACTCACGTCATGGGCGATCTACGGTGCAACCGGACTCCTCGTGGCGATCTCGTCGTCGAATATCAACTCGCTCGTCCGCTACGGCCATGGGCTCATCCCGATTCTGCTAGGCGCAGCCATCGTGTTCAGTAGCGACCGTGTCGATCGACGATTCGAACGAGCAACGCTGGTGACCGCTTCGCTCGCCGTGGTCGTATTGACCGCCGCCATCTTTCATCGAAAGTACGTGCCGTAATGGCTGGCCAGACCCCACTGAGGGCAACCCTCGAACCAGCAACCGATATCGAGCGTGCGTTCGAGGCCGACTTCCCGTGGCGGGTCGGCGGCTCGCGACCCAGCTTCTCGGTGGTCTTCGATGACCTCTCATCCATCGAAGGCTGGTTCCGGCTTCGACTCGACTTCTCCTCTGATGACCCGCGCCGTACCGCTCCGATCCTGCGAACGATGCACCCGATCGGCGGCACCAGTCGAGCGCTGCAAATCGGCGGGGCCGGCGCTGGAGCCGGGCATGGCGGAAAGATCGACGCTGGAGCCGGGCATGGCGGAAAGGTCGACAAGGTCTTCCACATCCTCCATGGCACCACGTCGATCGCCATCGACATCCCGCTCACCGCAAACGGTTTCCTCATCGACAACGTCACGCTGACACCGATCTCTCAAATCGAAGCCGCCGCTCGAATGACCGCCAAGATTGCGGGCAGCCTTCGCAGCGAACCGGAGGCCCGCTCAACCCTGGTGAACCGGACACTCGGCACCGCAAAACGGGGAGGAGTCGGAGCCCTCCGCGACCAACTCGTCGCCGACTACGAAGGCCTCCAGCGTCGGCAGGCCGGGCCGCTCACGATCTCCTATGACGCATGGGTGAAGTGGCACGACACCCTCGACGAAAGCGACGAGAAGGCCGTTTCCGACCTCGTTGCTCGATTCGATGACCCACCGGTGATCTCGGTGGTTATGCCCACGTACAACACCGAACTCAAGTGGCTTCGCCGGGCGATCGACTCGGTACGAGAGCAGTGGTATCCGCACTGGGAGCTTTGCATCGCCGACGATGCATCAACCGACCCTGCCGTTGCCGCATTGCTCGCCGAATACCAAGAACTCGATAGCCGCATCCGAGTCGAGATCCGTCCAGCGAACGGTCATATCTCGGCAGCCTCGAACACCGCACTAGACATTGCGACAGGCGATTATGTGGCGCTACTCGACCACGACGATGAATTGCGACCGCATGCATTAGCGCTGGTAGCCAACGCCATCGTCCGTAATCGCGACCTCGACATCGTGTACTCCGACGAGGACAAGATCTCCACCAGCGGCAAACGTTCCGATCCGCATTTCAAACCTCGTTTTAACTACGACCTGCTCCTCGGTCAGAACTATCTGAGTCACCTCACGGTGATCCGCCGATCGATCATCGACGCTGCGGGCGGGTTTCGACTCGGGTTCGAAGGTAGCCAGGACTTCGACCTC
>CALGZB010000104.1 GCA_937934655.1 uncultured Acidimicrobiales bacterium
GCCGATGAACGGACGATCTGCGCGCTGACGCCAATTGGCGATGGCCTCACCATGATTCGCCTTAAGTAGGAGCAGCGGGAGAAATCGCAATCAGTCGGCGGACTTTCGGTCAATCATGGTTCACTTGGGCTATGAACAAACCGGTCGACCCTTCGCAGCAGCTTTTTCGCACCTTGAACCGGTTTGTGAAGCCACTGGTGAAAGCAGGCCTCGGCTCGCCGCTTCCGGTTGGGCTTGGCGCCGTGATTCTCGAGAGCAAAGGCCGTGTGAGCGGGAAACAACGGGAAGTGCCCGTGCTGGCTCTGCGATTCGGCAGCAAGTACGTGGTTTCGACGGTTCGAGAAGACTCTCAGTGGGTCAAGAACCTCGAAGCCGACGATGAAGCCGCTGTGTGGTCATGCGGCAAACGAAACACCGCAAGAGCATCAGTACAACGTGGCCCGCTCAACATCGTGGTCCTCGATAAAGACTGACTTCATCACGTACCCCGACGGCAGAGACGGTTAATCCGAGGACTCCCCAACCGCGCTGGTCGCCGAGCGAATCTCGGCGAGGCATTCGTCGAAGTGGGACATGACGAGCGCATGGCCTGCGTCGGCGAGTTTGCGAGCGGTACCGGCCTCGAGAAACTCGGCGACTCGTTGCACCATCTCATCGACGTCAAAAGCTGACGACTCGGCGCCTGCGACAACCCGAACGGGTTGGGCAATCGACGCCAATTGTGCATCGGTGAAGACTGGTAGCGGCATCGGCTTTGCCGGGTGGCCACGTTGCGATTTGGCCAGCGCGCCAAAGTCGAGTTTGTCGTCGATGACCGGATGGCGAAGGCGTCGGGCAAACCAGCGTCGAATCGGACCTGGCGAATACGCTCCGATTGCAACCATGGCGTTCCACACCAGAAATCGAACCAGCTTCAGTTCGGCGACTCCCACGGGGTCGAACAACACAACTGAACCCGCTGGTCCTCCTTGGACAACAGAGGAAAGAGCCAGATAGCCGCCCATTGAGTGGCCCACCAAGTGTGGCGCGTGCAGGCCCAGCCCTTCAATGGTCTCCGTGAGCCACACCCCATACTCGTCGGCCGATTCGAAGGCCACCGACGGAACGCTTCTTCCGGGTTCTCCCATGGTGTCAACGGCATAGACGTTGTAGTCGTCGAGCGCCTCGGCGTAGGCAACCCAACGGAACGAGGTGTCTGCCATGCCGTGAAGGAACACGATGTCGGGGCCGGTTCCTGGCCAGTGGTAGACCCGGGTCGACCCAAAACTGGTGGGAACGTCGATTGCGTCGGGGAGATTTTCGGTGACGCTCGCCCACCGGGCTTCGTCGGCAAGGCGAAACTTCGCCTCGACTTCGGGGCTCCGCCAATTACTCGTTGCTTGCTGTTTGGTAGTCATACAGGTGTACTATAACAGCGACTTCGTACACGTGTACTAAAAAGTCTAAGGTGATCCGATGCCCAAGAAAGTCGATCATGATGCTCGGCGTCGAGAACTCACCGACGCCGTGTGTCAGCTCACATTGCGCGGCGGGCTCGAAACAGCGACCTTTCGACAAGTCGCGACCGAAGCCGGCGTTTCTGTCAACCAGGTGCAGTACTACTTCGGCTCGAAGCAAGGACTACTCGCAGCAACCCAAGAGCACGTAGGCGAGCGCTCGATCGAGCGTTTGATGACGTGGATCGAGGCAACCGACGGCTCTGGTCGAGCGGTGCTGGGCGCGTTTCTCAAGTCGTTCGCACCGATCGATGAGGACAGCCGCATGGCCATGTTGATGTATGTGGCCTTGTACACCGAAGGGGTCGTGGCAGCCATGGGAGATCCATCAGCCAACGAAACCCGCAAGACCGAAGCCCAGATGATGCATGACACGGTGCTCGAACAATTGAACCGTGGACCGCTGATCGACGGGATCGACGCCGAAGCCGAAGCCACGCTCCTCACCGCACTGGCGCCGGGACTCGGGCTGTACATTCTCGATGGAACCATGTCGGCTGAGGCCGCATTCGAAACCATCGACCACCACCTCGACCGCCTCTTCGTCGTTTAGCAGTCGAACGGTCGAGTCGCGACTGTGGCAACGGGAACCAAGCCGTCTTCTGAAACGTCTAAAAGTCGATGCCGCTCTTGCGAACCCTAGTTAGCACCCTTGCTCTCACTCTTCTAGCGATGGCTTGCACGGACTCCGACCCGGACGAGGGACGTCCAGCACCATCAACAACCCCTTCGGCAGCCATGTCGACGCCGCCGATCACTGGTGCCGTTGTTTCGATTCTGATGGAGCAGCCCGATGTGCTCTACGAAGGAAGCTGGAGTGGCGAAGTAGATATCGCCGAGATTTCTGAAGCTCTCATCGCAGCAGGGGTTACCGCTCTCGTTCGTGCCGGCGACCTTGATGCTGCCGGCAATGTCGACAACGTCTCGGTCGAGATCTTGCGTTCCCCATCAACGGGCGTCATCACCACAGTGGTTTCGACAACATCTGACCCCCAAGGGATTCTCACCGTCTCGTCAACGGCCGAGACCGATCAACCCCTTTGCCGGCGAGGGCCAAACTCCACCGGAAAACGAATACTCCTTCGGGTCTCCGATGCGTGCTTCGATCGCAACGGAAACGAACGCTCCATCTGGTGGATAGAAGACGGACTCTGGCTATCGGCCACGAGCTTGTCGAATAAGAGAACGATGATCGATGGTCTTCGAGACTGGCACGTGCTTCCCTACGCGTGCCGGGAACCCGAACCTGTGGGAGACCTCGACGGCGACGGCAAACTTGACGAGATTCAGCTGCTTCGACCTTCGCTAGGAGTCGCCGTGGTCTGTACGTCGAGCGGAGGAGTCTTTGCGATTCCTGAAGTTCCGCCGAACAGCGGACTCTTTGATGCTGTCGACATCGATGGCGACGGGCTTTTCGAAATCCTCACCGGCGGAACCTCCGCCTTTGCTAGTTATCAAACCTTCAGCCGCTTTGACGACGGCGAACTTCGCGAGTTCGGGGCCTACACGGTCGGAAGTCATTGGCGCGTTCGGTGCGTTGACCTCGACGGCGATGGCCTTCTCGAAATCATGCAAGGCGAGATCGATACGAATTCTCAGACGTGGGAGGTGACCACTTCTCGCGTGGAGGACGACCGATACACCGTGATCGATCAGCGAAGCGGGGGCCTTAGTTCGGGTCCCGACGTCGAGTACCCATCCATCCCTAGCGAAGGACAGATTTCTGAGCTTCGAGCAGAGCTCGGCTTCTCCGAAAGCACCGATCAATGGAAGAACGGCTGCCCCACGTCCTAATGGTGGTCGACCTAAGCGTCTCTCGGGTCCTCGATATGCACCGCCACCAGATCTGGCAGATGGGCCTGCATCTTGCTGAGTGCCACCTGCTCGAGGAACTCGGCTGGCATGACACACTCTTGGCATTCGACTGTTTCGAGGACGAGGCGCAATCGTGCATCTGAGCCGTCGAAGTCGATGAGCTCCACGTCTCCTCCATCGAGGGCGACAAGTTCTCGTACCGCTGCGACGGCGACATCGATGGCATCAGTGCCGCCGGCCGAGGCAGGCGGCGCAGCGTTCGACTCCGCTGAATCAGCCACGTCGGCCCCGAAAAGCGAAAGCGTTTTGTCGACGGCATCGTCGGCCCACTGACGCACCGTGTCTTCATCGGTGCCACCGAGCGGGTGCGGTACTCCGAGAATCCGGATGTCGGAGGCGTCGAGGCCAGCGGCCACCTGCTCGGTAAGCAACCGAAACTTGGACGTGGCGACGATGACCGTCGGGATACCAGCGGCTTCGAGTTGAACGGTGTCGTGGACACTCCACGACGTGCAACTACCTCAATCGGCGGACCCGGTGAGTACCAGGTCGACTTCGGCAATCAGCTTTCCCATCACCTCATCGGGTGCGGCGAT
>CALGZB010000105.1 GCA_937934655.1 uncultured Acidimicrobiales bacterium
GTTCGCCTGGTCGGCTAAATCCCCCGACGGGTCTGCGTTGCGGGGTGGCCGGTAGAATTGCCCCGTGTCTTCCTTTGTCGATGAATCCGGTCTTCATATCAAAGCCGGTGATGGTGGTGCAGGCTGCGTCGCCATGCGTCGTGAGGCTCACGTAGCCAAAGGTGGCCCCAACGGCGGCGACGGCGGCGACGGCGGCGACGTTTGGCTCGTCGCCGACCACAACGTGGCATCACTACTCGGCTTTCGCGACTTTCCCTTTCGTCGCGCCGAAAACGGCACCCATGGCCAGGGCAGCGACAAACACGGCCGAGCCGGGAGCAGTAACGACGTTGCTGTTCCCGAAGGCACCGTGGTCAAGGACCAGGAGGGCAATGTTCTTGCCGATCTGGTGAACCACGGCGACCGTTGGATGGCGGGTCGTGGCGGCCAGGGCGGCATGGGCAACGCCCGATTCCTCTCCAACCAACGCAGGTCTCCGTCATGGGCCGAACAAGGCGAGGTCGGCGAAGAGATCTGGTACAAGCTCGAACTTCGTCTCATGGCCGACGTTGCGATCATTGGCCTCCCGAACGTCGGCAAAAGCACGCTGATCTCTCGTATCTCGGCGGCGAAACCCAAGATCGCCGATTACCAATTCACCACGCTCGAACCCAACCTTGGTGTGGTGCGTATCGACGATTCGTCGGAAATGGTCGTTGCCGATATTCCTGGACTTATCGAAGGGGCAAGCGACGGCAAAGGCCTGGGACACCAGTTCCTCCGTCACGTCGAGCGCGCTCGAGTCCTGCTTGTTCTTGTTGACCTTGCTGCCTACGACATGGTTTCGCCTGCCGATCAGCTCGAGGTACTGCTCAAAGAGCTCGGCAACTACCAACCCGACCTTCTCGACCGGCCACGGCTGGTCGTTGGTTCGCGGGTCGATGTCGAACACCCCGACATCGAGTTCGATGGTCTCCGTATTTCGGCTGTGGCGGGTATTGGTCTCGATGCCCTCATTGGACAACTGGCTACGCTGGTCATGGAAGCCCGAGAAGAGGTTGTCGAGACGACGGGCATGGTTGTCCATCGTCCGGTTGCAGACTCTGTATCGGTCGAACAGATCGACGACAACACCTATCGGGTTCTCGGCCGCTCCGCAGAACGCGCTGTTGCCGTGAACGACCTCACCAACTCCGAGGCTGCTCAATACGTACGCGAAAAGCTCAAGAGCATCGGCGTGAACCGTGCACTTCGCCGGGCCGGAGCGATCGATGGCGACACCGTGCACATCGGTGAGCTGGCCTTCGACTACGAAGACGATGATGCCTAGGAGCGGTCGCCAAACCGTCGTCGTAAAGATCGGCACGTCGTCGCTCACCGACGACGAAGGAGTGGTCGACGAGGCCGCGATCGTCAAGCTCTGCAACGAAGTGGCCGAGCTCCGATCGCTGAAACATAACGTCGTTGTGGTGACCTCGGGGGCCATCGCTGCCGGTCTGCCCGAGCTTGGGCTCGGCGGATCGAAGCGTCCCACCGACGCAATCACCCTGCAGGCGGTATCGGCGGTCGGCCAGCTCAACCTGATGCGCGTGTACAAAGCGGCGTTCGCCGAACATGACGTCGTGGTTGGCCAGGCGCTCCTCGCGCCGCTCGATTTCACGATCCGGTCGCAATATCTGCAGGCCCGCAGCACCCTCAACCGACTGCTCGAGCTTGACGTCGTTCCGATTATCAACGAGAACGACGCGATCGCCGACGACGAAATTCGTTTCGGCGACAACGACCGAATCGCAGCACTCGTTGCGCATCTGGTCGACGCGGAACAGCTGGTTCTTCTTACCGACACCCCAGGTCTTCTCACCGCCGACCCTCGGCTCGACGCAACAGCTTCGCTTATCGAAGAGATCGTCGAGTTCGACCAGCAACTCGAGTCGTTGGCCGGAGGGTCGGGCACGGTGCGGGGGAGTGGCGGCATGGCGTCGAAGATCTCGGCCGCAAAGATCGCCGCGTGGTCGGGCGTTCGGACCGTTATCGCCGATGCCTCCCGGGCCAATGTGCTTGGCGACGCCGTGGCACTCGAAAGTGGTGTTGGCACCGTTGTGGTGCCTCGCAGCCAACGTCTGAGCGCCCGAAAGCTCTGGATTGCCTTTGCCGTGGGCTCTCGCGGCCGGATCCACGTCGATCAAGGGGCGATGAGTGCGCTGCAAGATTCAGGTCGATCGTTGTTGCCGGCAGGCGTGCGTGAGGTCGATGGAGTCTTTGACGCCGGCGATGCCGCCGAGATCGTTGGTCCGGCAGGCGAGGTCTTTGCGAAAGGACTCGTCCGCCACTCAAGTGGCGAGCTTGCAGCAAGCGCCGGGAAGCGTTCGGGCGACATCGCCGACGGGGTAGCGGCGATAGCCGTTCACCGCGACGATCTCGTCATGTTGCCCGGCTAGCGATCACCAAGCCTCAAAACGGCGAATGGCGTGGGCCGAAGCCCACGCCATTCAACGACGAACTCTTGCTGGCCGGGCTAGCCCTCGGTGACGGTGCCCTCGGTAGCAGTATCGGCCGCATCGGCGACGATGCCGCCAGTGTCGATGCCGAGCTGTGCTTTGATCTCGGCAAGACGGGTCTGGGCCTCTACGTTGCGCGAAGCGGCTTCGACCTCGGCCATACGGCCCTCGACGGAGTCTTCAGAAAGTTCGGCAGCACCCGACGCCTTGGCGTGGCGGGCTTCGATCTTGTCTCGGATCTCGGTAAAGCTCGGCGACGCCTGGCCGACGTTCTCGTTGAGTTGCTCCATGGCCTTGTTGACCGACTCTTGCATCTTGGCCTGGTCGAGCTGGCCAAGAAGCTTTTGCTTCTCGCTGAGCTTGGCCTGAAGGTTTACCGAGTTCTGGCGGACGGCGTTCTTGGCTTTGTCGGAAGCCTCGCTGGCATTGAGGTGCAGCGACTTGAGGCCGTCGACTTCACTTTCGAGCACGATCATCCGGTTGGCGAATGACTCGGCAGCCTGGGTGTACTGGGCGACCTTGGCTTCAT
This sequence comes from uncultured Acidimicrobiales bacterium, assembly GCA_937934655.1. GTDB lineage: Bacteria > Actinomycetota > Acidimicrobiia > Acidimicrobiales > SHLQ01 > CALLQB01. Next base: position 3,007 of record CALGZB010000105.1, read on the forward strand.
CGCCAGCGTTGGCCGACTCTTCGGCCATCATCACGGCCTGGCGGGCGTTTTTGTTGACCTTCTCGAGTTCCTCGAGAGCCCGATCGAGCTGCATCTCGGTCTGCTTTTGCTGGGCGATAACCGCCGCTGCCTGTTCTTTGAGGCGTCGGTGGTTGTCCTGAGACTCAGCAATTGCTTGCTCGAGCTGAACTTTTGGGTCGGCCATGGCGTTGAAATCGCCGGTCATTTTCGCCGTGAGGTAGCCCCACCAACGTTGCACAAGTTTGATCATGAAAATGAGTTTAGTGCCAATGACCACCGTCTACGCCACAAGCTTTTACCTCCACCTCTACCGTCCGCGCCAGATCAGTTTGCGCACTGGTCGCAACACCAACGTCGCCTCGGCAATACCACGCCGGAAACTCAACGAGGTATAGAGAAGCCCGGCCACACCGAGAAGGATTGGAGCGCCCACCAGCGTTGGGAGCCATCCGACCGCCAGCTTGAGAACTGTGAGAATCAGGAACGACAGCGCAGCCGGCAATGCAAGCGGACTAAACGCCCGAAGAGGGGAAAGGAAGCCGACAACGCGACTTCGGGCCAACCGGCTGAGCAGGACGTACTCGGTCCAGGCTGACGCCACAAGACCGGCAGCAAGGCCGACGGGGCCAAGGTGCGGTTGGGTGGTTGCGACGCCAGCAAGCCGAGGGTCGGTCTCCGACATCACGGTGCGGCCAAAGATGACGTACTTGTCGAGCGGGTACATCAACGCCAGGCCGACGGCGGTGGCGACGACCACTCGGGCGACAGCGATGAGCGCCGGTGCACGAGTTTCGCCCTTCGCGAACATGACGTTCTGGAGAAGTCGAGAGCTGGCGACGGCCGGCAAGCCCAGAGCGAGCACACCGAGAATGAACCACACCGCCATGGTGTCGTCTGCGGTGAACTTGCCCCGCTCCAGAAGGGCGCCAACGATAAAGTCGCCAACTGCGAGGTAGGCGACCGCGGTGAACAAGATGAAGAACGCGATTCGGCGTTGGCCGATTTGGGCGCGGTTGGCGATGGCGGCGTCGTCGCTGTGAATACGCGAGAGTTCGGGAAGCTCAGCCGCAGCAACCGACATGGCAAACAAGCTGATCGGAAGAATGTAGAGGGTCTGAGCAAACGCCAGGTTGCTCACGGCCTTCTCGGCCAAGAGACTCGCGAGCGCAATGTCGATAAAGGCCGAAATCTGCACAACACCCCGGCCGAGCAGGGTAGGCGTGAACCGGCTGATGACCGACGCGACATTGGTGGACTTGCGGTCAAGGCTCAGCTTGAGGTTCTCGACCAGCCCCAGAACCTTCGGAAGCTGCACGAGGAACTGCGCCAGGCTGCCGACCAGCACGGCCCAGGCCACGGCCTTGACCCCCTTGGTGGTGCTCCAGGCCAGCACACCGACGAGCACCAGCACGATGATCTGCGCAGCGTTCCAAAGCACCGGGGCCACGTAGGACAGGAAGAACTGGCGGTGCGAGTTGAGGATGCCAAGACACCAGGCGGAGAGCACGAGGACGGCGATGCCCAATGTGGTGATCCGCATCAGCGATACCGCGAGGTCGTAGGTTTCGCCCTCGAACCCCGGAGCGGTGAGGCTCACGATTGGCCCAGCCAACACGATGCCGATTGCCGAAAGGACCGCTGTGACCAGGAACAACAGTCCGGCGACGGCGCCCGCTACCCGGCCTGCCTCTTCGGTTTCTTCGTTGTCGACCAGCTCGGAGTACACCGGGATGAACGATGCCGAAAGAACGCCCTCACCGAAGAGGTTCTGCAGAAGGTTCGGGATGCGCATCGCCACACGGAACGCATCGAGCTGGATACCAGCGCCGATGAACGCCGCAAGGCACGCTTCACGAATAAGGCCGCTTAGCCGGGAGAGCAGGATGCCCGCAGCGACCAGCGACGAAGCTCTCCCGCTTGACGAACCCTCGCCCGACGAATTCCCGCTCGACACGGCCTCTGCCACTTACCCGGTTTCCTCGAGGCCGAGCCGAAGCGCTTCGAGCTCGTCGACCACGTGGTCGACGTTAGAGATCAGGCTCTCGGCGGCGCCGATCTCGCCAGCGGTTGAGAGTTCGAACGCTCGGGTGGCGGCATCTTTGAGCTGAGCATCAAGAGTGTCGAGACGTGCGGTTGTGGCCTCGAGCCGTTCGTCGAGCCTGCTGGCTGACTCCAGCTGCGAGCTCAGAGCTGAAACCCGGTCCGAGTTGTTTCCGCCACCATTCTCGGCATCGGCCAAGCGCCGTTTGAGGTCGTCGAGATCGATGCGTTTGCGGTTATCAGCAAGGGTTTGGCCCAGGTTCGAGATCTGCCACACCTCGTCGACACCGTCGCCAAGGCGTTCATGGATGGTCTGCAACCGGTCACGAATAGGTCCATCGGCGGTTTGGGTGATCGTGTCGGCAACATCACGTTGCGCCTTTTGGGCGTCGCGCACGTAGAACCGCCACGGCACACGAAGGGCGAACGGATCGACGTTGTCTGGCCGATCGGACTTGGCCATGACTCGCAAAGAGACCAGCGCAATCGCTGCCGCCCAAAGCACCAGGGCGAGAGCTAACAAGAGGTACCAGGGCACGTCGAGCAGCGCAGCGATGACGACGGCCCCACCGATCACCAAGAGAGCAACGGGGGAGACGGCCGCGAAGAGTCGGGCGGGACTGCGATCGGACATAGCTAAAGGTTACTCCTGATGGGTCGTCGGCCACGGGTATCGGGTGTGCGGATCGGGAGGAGATCTCGTGCAGCCGGTAACCTCGCATCGTGACGACGACACCAATTCCAGAGCTGGGCAAGCGGGCGAAAGCCGCATCGAGACTGATCGCGAAGGCATCGACCGAGGTGAAAGACGGAGCGCTCTTGGCTGCCGCCGACCTTCTGGTAGCCAACGCCTCGACCATTCTTGCCGCCAATGAGGTCGATATCGCCAACGCTGAAGAAGCGGGCGCGACAGCGACGGTCATCGATCGTCTGCGGTTGACCGAGGCCAAGATCGACGCAATGGCCGCCGGCTTGCGTCAAGTAGCGGCGCTTACCGATCCGGTCGGAATGGTCACCTCCGGTTGGGTTCGGCCCAACGGGCTTCGGATCTCCAAAGTCCGGGTGCCGCTTGGTGTTGTGGCCATCATCTACGAGAACCGGCCCAACGTGACCAGCGATGCCTTTGGCCTCTGTCTCAAGTCGGGCAACGCCGCGTTCCTGCGTGGATCTTCGGGCGCCATTCACTCAAATATGGCTATTGCCGTAGTGCTTCGCTCCGCGGTGGAGAAGGTCGGCCTTCCGGCCGACGTCGTGCAGCTCGTCGAGGACACCAGCCGAGAAGCAGCGGTCGAATTCATGCAACAGGCCGAGTACGTCGACTGCCTTATCCCTCGTGGCGGGAAGTCGCTGATCCAATCGATCCTGGCCAACGCCACCGTTCCGTTCGTGATCGACGGCGACGGCAACTGCCACGTCTATGTCGATGCCTCTGGCGACCTCAGCATGGCCGCCGACATCATCGCCAATGCCAAGATGCAGCGCCCATCGGTGTGTAACGCGGCCGAAAGTTTGGTGGTGCACGAGTCGGTGGCCGCCGAGTTTCTCCCAATGGCGGTCGCTGCGCTCGAAGGCGTCGAGTTGGTAGGCGACGACGCATCTCGAGCGATCGTGCCGTCGATCGGTGAGGCCAGCGACGACGACTGGTTTACCGAATTTCTCGATCTGAAGCTGTCGGTCAAAGTGGTGGCTTCGCTCGACGCCGCCATCGATCACATCAACGTGCACAGCACCGGCCATAGTGAGGCCATCATCACCAACGATCTTGCCGCCGCCGACCGCTTCACCGCCGAAGTCGATGCTGCCGCCGTGGTTGTAAACGCCTCGACCCGCTTTGTCGACGGTGAGGAATTCGGCTTCGGAGCCGAGATCGGCATCAGCACTCAGAAACTCCACGCTCGCGGCCCGATGGGCCTGACCCAGCTCACCACCGAGAAGTACATCGTTCGGGGAGACGGCCAAACCCGAGGCTGAGGGATAAAGGGCCGCCGTCTTTTTGCCGATTCCCAAAAGATGAGTTTCGCGGAGATGTATCGCAACGGTTGCACGCCGCTGCCCCCTCGCGAACACGATGATGAAGCGCATCGAAGTTTTTACGGCATCGCCCTGCCTGCACTCGGCCTCTTCGTGCTTATCGGCGTCATAGCGTTTCTGGTCGTTCGAACGGCAACGACCGACCAGTTCACCACTCCGCAGCTGCGTTGGATGTTTCCGATGATTGGCGGTCCCTCGATGGCGATCGCCGTGTCGTTCTGGAAGCGAGTCTGGTCGATCGACGACCGGCCGACCATCGAAGTCGCTGCTGCCCATCCGGGCGACGTCGAAGTCGTAGGCAAGGTCCGCACCGGTAGCCCCGCCACCGCCTGGTTTAGCGGCTTGCCCGTGGTGTGGTGGGAAGCCGAAGTCACCGAATGGCGAACCGGCGCCAACGGCCGCCGAGAGTTGAAAACGATCTGGAAATCGAAAGCTGGTCAGCGAACCTTTTGGGTCGACGACGGAAGCGGTCTGCTCGAAATCGACTCGACCGGAGCAGCGTCGACCGGCGCAAGGGTAACCGTCGATCGCGTTATCAACGACCACCGGATCGTCGAACGCGCCGTCGTCATCGACGACACGGTCTTTGCAACCGGGCCGGTTCAGCTGGTCAAGGGAAACCGACTGGTTATGCGTCGGCCCCGAACCCAGCTCGACACCGGACACGGCTCGCCGTTCTGGATTGCCTTCAGCGAGTCTCGGCTCCGTGCCGGCTGGCGCGGACTCGCGCTGTTCTTCACGTCGGCCGCCTTGTTGATGGCGGGCGCATTCTCGCTCTTCACCGAGGCGCCGAGCACCGACCCCGCACACCTCGGCCAGACCACATTGCTTCTCAAGCAGAGCCCAATCCTTCTGCTCTTTCTCGTCGTGCTCGGCGGAGGCTTGGGCGTGCATCTTCTCCACTACGGGATCCGGCTCTTTAACCGTTTGGTGAGCTTGAAAGAACAGGTGGCGTTTGCCTGGGCCACCATCGACGTTGCGGCGGCGCGTCGACACGCCCTCATCACCGAACTGATGGGAGCAGCCGCTGCCTCAGCTGACCATGAACGCGAAACGCTCGAAGAAGTCATCCGGACCAGGGCGAACCTGCCGAGCAAAGAACGAGTCGCTGCCGTTGATGCCGAACTCCATGCCGACCGACCCAACCGCACGCTCATTGGACGACACGAGGCTCATCCCAACATCCTTGCGGCCGAAGCGTTCCAGACGTTGTTTGACGAACTCATCGAATCGGAGAACCGCATTGCCGCTTCTCGAAAGTTCTACAACGATGCGGTGGTGCTTCTGAAGGACCGGTCGACGTCGTTCCCAGGCGTGGTCTTGGCGCCGCTCGTCGTTGGAGTAATGCCTCCGCTGCTCACCTTTGAGGGCGAGGCGGGTGCGGCCGATGGTGGTGTTGGCGACGCCGGAGTAGTGCGGTTCGGCTCGATCCCAACTTCCGAAGCTGCCTGAAGTCACCTTTGCTGAAGTGCCTGTTGGGATGCTGCCCCGGTACTGTTGGGCTATGAGCTCCGATACCACCGACACCAGCACCGAAAGCGGTACCGAAAACGGTACCGAAGGCAGTGCTTCGACCGACGTACTCGAGACCACGGGCGACGTTCTGCTCGACGTCACCCCGGTGGCCATGAAGATGGTCCTTGAGATCCGGAACCAGGAAGACGACCCCGAGAACACCGCACTTCGGGTTGAGGTCGCAGGAGTGACCGGCGTCGAATACAAATACGACCTGTCCTTCGATGACATTTCGTCGGCCGACGACACCTACGCCAAGTACACCATTGGCGAACTCACCTGCATCGTGCCCGAGAACAGCATCGACCTGATGCGAGGATCCACGCTCGACTTGCCCAGCAACCCCATGCAAGAGGGCCTCGTCATCCGGAATCCAAACCGGCCGAACCCGCTCGGCGAAATGGGCGACATCGAACTCACCGGCGAACCCGCCGACAAGGTGCAACAACTCCTTGAACTACAGATCAACCCAGCGTTGGCCTCCCACGGCGGCTTCGCCGAGCTCATCAAGGTAGAAGACGGCGCTGCGCACGTGCTGATGGGTGGTGGCTGCCAAGGTTGCTCGATGAGCGCCATCACGCTGGCGGAAGGCATCAAGTCGGCCATCGTCGACATGATCCCCGAGATCACCGAAGTTATCGACGCCACCAACCACGAAGCCGGAGAAAACCCCTTCTATACGGATTAAATTGTTTCGCCTCCGGCTCCACGCCTTCGGCCTTCATCGCTGTTCCGCCTCCGGCTCCACGCCTTCGGCATCGGGCTTATCAACTCTTGTCGCCCTTGCTGGCGCGGCGGGACGACCGTTCGAGTTGGGCGTGGATGTTTTGGCGCAGCCAAAACTCCGTTAGTGAGCGGAGCGAGCGGCGCTTGCTGGCGCGGCGGGACGACCGCAAG
>CALGZB010000106.1 GCA_937934655.1 uncultured Acidimicrobiales bacterium
CCGATGGCGGCGATGGGGCCGGTGGCAGGGAGTTCTCGTGCGTCGATCTGGTTCGACGGGATGATGTGGTCGTATTCGGCGACCGGCTCGACCAAGGGGCCTGTGGTGTCGATCGGGGTGATTGGAATTTCGGGCCGAGGCTGTACCGGCAGCGATCCTTCTCGTGCGTCCCAGCCAAGGTTGTCTCGAGGTCGCACGATGTCGACCTCTTCCACTTCGCCAAACCCGATATCGACCACTACCAGATGTACCGAACCATCGAGCGCTCTGCCGAAGCTGAAGGTTTGCGGATCTCGAAGGCCATAGGCGTATAGCTCGGGTGCGGCGCCGGGTACATCGAGGAACGGGTTGTCGGCCGGAGCCGTGAACCGGCCGCCGCCAAGCGGGTCGATGCGGATGATCGAGCCGAAGGGGTTGCTGACGTCCTGGGCCCATGGCGCGTTGATGAGTGAGAAGCCGTTGGTGCCGTCGCCAACCGATGCATAAAGGTTGCCGTAGTCATCGTCGCCGGGCTCTGCGAATGGGTTGAAGGTAAGTTCGCCGATTGCGTGTGGGTTGGCGAATTCGTCCTGGTACTCGAGCCGGTAGATCTCGCGATAGGACGAGGCATCGACGGTGTTGGCTCCGGCGCCGGTTGGGTCGGCGACCCGCCACTCGGCGATCACGTGATGGTTCACCACGTTTTGGTCCGCTGGGATGTTGCCGACATCGGACAGCTTGTAATCGGGGGTCCCGTTGGGAACCTCTTCATGTGCCGTGTAGAGCAGCCCGAAGCCGGCGGTATTTGAGCGGGCATAGTCGGGGTGGAAGGCGATATAGGTGAGACCGCTAAAGGCGCAGCAGCTTTTGGTAAAGCGGGAAGCGGTTGCGGGTGCGGTCTTGAGGTCGAGAAACGGGGTCGACGGAACAGAACCGTTTGGGTTGATGATCCAAATCTCACCTTCCTGGACCGGAATGAAACCTCGACCCGAGCCATCGCCGGCATGGGTGAGTTCCATCATCCGTCGTCCAGCCGACCCTGGGAGCTTCGCAAAGGGCTCAAGTCCCAGGCGAACCTCGGATCGGGTGGGGTCGGGGAGCGATGCCGATTGCGCTTCGACGGTGGGAGCGATCAGCACAGTGAGGCTGGCCAGCAACGCAATCAGGAGGCCGAAACCAATAAGCGGTCGTGCCAGTGTGCCGGAAGGGGAAGTGTGCACCATTTTGCAAGCGTAAGTACTCGATGCCTGCTGGTCGAACCGGGCTGATGCTGCCGACGGGAGTTTTCTGCCAACACAGCCTCGGAAACCCATCTGGCTAGGCTGCACCGAATGGCAGCAGATATCACGGATTTCCGCCAGCTCATGGAGCTCGAACCGCACGGCACCGACGCCCACGTCGGCGTGAGTCCTTCGTACCCTTGGGGTCGAGTGTACGGCGGCCAAGTGGTCGCCCAGGCGTATGTGGCGGCCTCGAAGACCGTGGAACCCGAGTACCGGATTCACTCGCTTCACGCCTATTTCATTCGGGGCGGCGACTTCGATGAACCAATTCGGTACGAGGTCGACCGCATTCGCAATGGTCGGTCGTTTGTGACCCGCCGGGTTGTGGCCAGGCAATCCAACGGCGCCATTTTGAACCTCTCGGCCTCCTTTCATATCGAAGAAGATGAGCCCGACACGTCGACGGTCGCGATACCGGCCAACACCCCAAACTTCGGCGACCTCCCGAACGATTCCGATCCTTGGACATCGTTGATGGATCGTCGCCTTGTTACCGGGCACTTCGATGCCGACGGCGAACCAAGCCTCGAGCCGGACTTTCGGGCGACGGCCTGGACCCGCCTTGTCGACGATCTGGGCGATGACCCAGTCATGCACGCAGCCGGCCTTGCCTACGTCTCCGATGATTACCCAACCGAGGCGGTTCGGGAGACCCATCCGCTTTGGCAAGAAAAGCGAGATGGGGATCACGACAACTTGTTCAATGGCGCAAGCCTCGATCATTCAATCTGGTTCCATCGTCCGCACGACGTCACCGACTGGCAGTTGCACGACTACCGAGGCTCGGGAATGGTTGGCGGTCGAGGCCTGGCTATCGGCAACGTGTTTGCCTCTGATGGCACCCACGTGGCCACGGTTGCTCAAGAGGCGCTCCTTCGAGTTGCCCGACCTCGCTCGTAGGCGGGGGAGCGCTCCAAACTCTTTGGTAGAGGTAATCTCCCGAACCGTGTCCCCCTAGTAGCGCTGCTCAGGCGTGTTACTAGAAAGCAACACGTCACCTATGACGCCGCCGAGACTAGGGAGAAGCTATGGACGCCAAGATCGCAACAGGAGCCGCAGCCGCATTCTCGCTGTTGGGCGCCGGCTGTCCCGGCTCGGACTCGGCGATACCGACAAACTCTGCCAATCCCGCAGCGCCCGCCGGTTCGGGATCTACGGCATCAGCCCCCGTTTCGACGTCGGCGGCGCCTCCGCCCGTGCCCCTATCGTCAGCGGGGGCCGGCCCAGCTTCTCGGGCTGACGCTGCCCGCTTCTTGATCCAGTCGACTTTTGGGCCGAGCGAGTCGAGCATCGATGAACTCATGGCGCTGGGCTCGTACGAGGCATGGATCACGCAACAGTTGGCGCTCCCTGCTTCATTGACTGAGCCGTTCGTTGTTTCGACCGGTAACGGGAGCCTCAGCACCTCTCGGCATTACATCTGGTGGGAGAACGCTATTCGTGGCAACGACCAACTCCGCCAACGGCTGGCTTTTGCGTGGAGCCAGATCTTCGTCGTATCGGATCGCGACTACGAGCTCAGTAATGCGCAGTACGCCATCACCAACTTTTACGACATGCTTGCCACCGAATCCACCGGCAACTTCCGCTCGATGCTCGAGCTAGTCACGCTGCACCCAGTGATGGGCGTCTACCTCTCGATGGTGCGTAACCAGCAAGCGAACCCGGCGCTCAACATTCGCCCCGACGAGAACTTCGCTCGAGAGGTTATGCAGCTGTTCACGATTGGTCTGTACGAGCTGACGCCAACGGGTGAGGTCGTTACTACCGGCGGCGAACCTGTTCCGACCTATGACCAGCGGACGGTCGAGGAGTTTGCCCGAATCTTTACCGGCTGGAACTACCACGACTCCCGCAGCTACGACGACAACAACTTCACCGACAAGCGAGAGCCGATGGAACCGTGGGAGGAATTTCACGACCGCGGCGCCAAGACGCTGTTGGCGGGAGAAAAGCTCCGGGCCAACCGCAACGCCCGTCCCGAATTGTTGGCGGCGCTCGACAACATTTTCATGCACCCCAACGTTGGACCATTTCTTGCCCGCCAGCTCATCCAGCGTCTAGTCACCAGCAACCCCACGTCGGACTATGTGGGTCGGGTTGCGGCAGTCTTCAATGCGAACGCTGCTGGCGAGCGAGGCGACCTCACCGCAGTCACCTACGCAGTACTTACCGACCCCGAGGCCCGCACCGGTCACACGACGTTGCCCCAACAGTTCGGCAAGCTCCGAGAGCCCATTATGCGGCTCACCGGTGTCTGGCGGGCGTTCGATGCGGTACCTGGGCCCGGTGTTGGGCACGAGGAGTACCGAGCCTCGACCAAGGCCATCGACCAGATCGAGTCGGTTGTCGGGCAAGCCCCAATGCGGTCGCATTCGGTCTTCAACTTCTATCCGCCCGATGCGCCCCTCGCTGCTGGAAGCGACCTTGTCGCTCCCGAGCTAGCGATCCTTACCGAGATCGACATCGCGTCGACCAACAACATGTTGTTCCAGCAGATCTACAGCGACAACAACCGTAAAACGGGCGACACCACGGCCGCTCGCATCAACATCGAGCGTGAGTACGAGTTGTCCGGTCGCCCGGCCGACCTGGTTGCGCACCTCGAGTCGTTGTTGCTTACTCAAGCTCTCCCGGCGCCAGCCCGCAAAGCACTCATCGCTCATCTCAAGACCCACCCCAACTCGCCGGAGGGGCGGCTCGCTCGAACCCTCGATGCCATCTACGGCGTTGTCGGGTCTCCCTTCCACTTGGTGCAGAAATAATGACTAGCCATTCATCGCATTCATCCCAATCAACTCGCCGTTCGTTCCTCAAAGGTCTCGGTATGGCAGCCGGAGCGGGCTTCACGATGGCGTCGCTACCCGCCGCTGCGTTTCCCCACGCGGCCGCGGCACAGACCGGACCGCGAAGCATGGTGTGCATCTTCTTGTTCGGCGGCGCCGACAGCTTCAACATGTATGTTCCCCGCGACAACAGCGTCGCCGGCCAAACCCATGGCGTGTACCGCTCTACCCGGGGAGGCTTTGCCGTGCCCGCACGGGACTTGCTCGGGGTTCATGACGGCGCCTTTGGTCTGAACCCCGGACTCCCCGGCTTGGCGGCAATCGCCGAGTCCGACCGCTTGGCTGTGGTGCAAAATGTCGGTCCCCTTATTCGGCCCACCACTCGCACGGATTTCCTTGGTTCGGTCACCATGCCGCAGTCGTTGTTTGCGCATAACGCCCAGCAGAAGCTCTGGCAGACCGGTCGCCCCCAGGTGAGTGTCGACGGTGGCTGGGGTGGCTCGATTGCCGCTGCAGCCGGTGCCGGGCTTGTGGCTCCAGCGTTCTCGTTGAACGGGTCGATTCCATTCTTGTCGTCGACCGATGTTGGATACTCTCGGCTGTCATCGACGGTTTCGATTGAGCGTCTGCAGGGTTATGACGCATCACTCCGGAGCTGGATTCCTTCGTTCGAGGGTCTTCAGAGCGTGATGGAGGCCGGACTCGATGCCGCAGCGGAATCCGTGAACCCATTCGACCAGGCTGCCGCCGCTTCTCTTGCCAACTCGGTCACGGTGACCGAGCAGTTGCAGGATGTCACCAATAACACCGATGTCGGTATGGACGATCTCAATCCTCGATCGCTGGGCGGTCGCCTCGCCGTCATTGCGCAGCTCATCGCTACCCGAGAACAGCTCGGCATGGAGCGCCAGGTGTTCTTTGTTGGCCTGGGTGGCTGGGATACCCATGGGGCGCAGGCCGAACGTTTCCCGGTGTTGCTTTCGGAGTTTGATGAGGCCGTCTCGGCATTTCAGGGTTCGCTCGACACCCTTGGCGTGGCCGACTCGGTCACGACCTTCACGGCGAGCGACTTTGGCCGCACGCTTACCAGTAACGGCGATGGCACCGACCATGCCTGGGGCGGCAACGCGTTTGTGATTGGCGGCGCCGTTAACTCGGGGCGCTACGGCACCTTCCCAAGCCTGGCTATCGATAACAACCCCGATGACACCACCGACGAGCGCGGCAATTTCGCCGGGCGCCTCATTCCCACCACGTCGATTGCCCAATATGGCGCCACTCTTGGACGCTGGATGGGCTTGGACGAGAACGAGCTCGATCAAGCGTTCCCCGAGCTAGGGAACTTCGGCACCCGCGACCTCGGGTTTCTGTCGTAGGACGATCTAGCAGCGTTACGGCGTAGCCGTAGCTATGAGGGAATGACCTCGGCCAGGGCCACTGGGTCGCCGGCGATGATGCCTTGCACTCCCATGTCGAGAAGCTCTTGGTAGTAGCCGGCGTTCTCCTGGGTCTCGACATCGCTAGGCCAGATCCACACCGCGACGCCCGCATCGGCGGCGAGGGCCAGTACCTCCGGAGTGAGAACCACTTGACCCTGGAACTCGGGTGGAATCTGCACGATGCGGTGCCGTGGGTTGAGGGGAACGCCACCGAGGATCCACGTGGTGAGTTCGGCCAGGCCCGGGCTGGTGTCGACCTCGGGTGCAAGCTCGACAAACGCAGCGATGAGCTCATCGTCGAACGACGTAACCACGGTTGAATCGAGTCGACCGGTGTCCCTCAGCTCCTCGGCGAGAACAGCCGCGACCTCGGGGGTGTCGGCGAAGCTGCCTTTGAGCTCGATGTCGAAGGGCATGGTGGGGAATCGGTCCGAGATTTCTCGGAAGGTGGCGATTGCGAAATCGTCGGGCTCGAAGCGGTCGGGTGGGGGAGTGTCGCCGGTGCGGACGCCTCGGTACACGTAGGCCGACTCGTCGAGGTCGTGGCGAGGCCACTGGCCAGGGGCAAACCAGTAGGCGCCATCGAGAACTTGAAGTTCGGCCAGAGTGTACGAATCGACCCGACCGATGGCATCGGTACGCTTATCGACCGTGTCGTCATGCTGGACGATCAGCACGCCGTCGCCGGTGAGCTGCACGTCCATCTCGAGAACATCGACGCCTGTCTCCACGGCCTTGGCGAACGCGAACGGCGTGCTGTGCGGAAACGACTGGTCGCCACCAGCGTGGGCAATGTTGAGCGGCTGACCGGAGGCGAGGAGATCGTCGATGCTCGGTGGCCCAACAGGTTCTGGTGCAAGGGTCGTTGGCGGAACGGTGACCGGCGGGGTAGTTGGCGGAGTTGTTTCTGGCGGAGCTGCCGCTGTCACAGCAGCGGTGGTAGCGGGGGCGGCCGTCTCGGCGTCAGCAGCGGCGCTCGTCGACGGAGCTGCGGAACTTCCGCCACAGGACGCGGCCAACAGGGCAAGCACGACAACAACAATCCATCGACGGGTCATGGCCAGACGATACCGCTCGACGAAATGTTGCGCCTCTTGTAACTGGCGGGTTCACCCAAGCTCTGTCAGCCTCGGGGTGATGGCAAACACTTCTGAAATTCGAAACATCGACACTGGCACCGATGACCTTCTGGCCCGGATCGAAGGCAACCTCGGTGTGATCACCTTTAACCGACCTGCCAGCCGCAACGCGTTGTCCACCGCAATGTACGCCGGATTCGACAAGGTGCTGCCAGAACTGGCTGCCGACGCCGACGTTCGAGCATTGCTGATTACCGGCGAGGGCGGGGCATTCTGTGCCGGTGGCGATGTGAAGGCCATGAATGCCTCACACACATCGGGCGAAGCTCGCACTGGCCAGGCGACCGACCTTGAGGGGCGAGTCGCCCAGCTTCGGTCGTTCCAACGCTCCGTATCTCTGGCCATCCACGAGTTCCGGCGGCCGGTCATTGCCGCTCTTCCGGGCGCAGCAGCGGGCGCCGGGTTCTCGATTGCGTTGGCCGCCGACATCCGCTTGGCCTCCGAGAACGCTCTGCTGGTCACGGCATTCGCCAACGTTGGCGCGTCGGGCGACTTCGGAGGGAGCTGGTTCCTCACCCAACTTGTCGGTCCTGCCAAAGCCAAAGAGCTCTACTTCACGTCGCCCCGCCTAACCGCCGCCGAGGCTCAGGACTTGGGGCTCGTGAATCAAGTGCTTCCCGCTGAGGGGTTCGCCGAGGCGGCCCTCGCGTGGTGCCACAACATTGCTGATCAAGCGCCGATCGCTATGGAATATATGAAGCAGAACCTCAACCGTGCGCTCACCGCAGATCTTTCGTCGGCGCTCGAAGCCGAAGCAGCGGCAATGGTGCGGGCGATGTCGACCGCCGACCATCGAGAGGCTGCGGCGGCGTTCGTGGAGAAGCGCACCCCGGTGTACACCGGGGAATAGCCAGGTAGCTATTGGCCCGCTTCGACTCGCCACGCATTGGTGGCTTCGACGTTGTTGAAGGTGAACATATGGAGCCCGGTGACATTGAGTTCGTGCATGTCGGCGCTCAAAGGGATCAACAGGTCGTTGGGGTCGTAGCTGGTGGTGGTCATCATCTTGGCCACCGCGGCCTTGTTCTTCTTGAGATAGCTGAGCGACTGGCCAATACCCAAGCGCACACCCATCTTCATCAGGCGAGCCTTGTCGACCACGCCGGCCAAGCCCAGGTGGATCGGTAGGGTTAGGCCGGCATCACGTTCGGCACGAAGCCACGAGGAAATGGTGTCGGGATCGAAGCACATCTGCGTGCTGGCGTACCCGGCGACTCCAGCGTCGGCGAGTAATTGCTGCTTCGCGAAGAGCGCCTCGTGAAGAGCCTGGTCGCTGATGAAGGCATGACTGTCGGGGTAGGCGGTAACACCAATGGTGTCGAGGCCGTGATCGCGCTCGAGAAGGGCAGCGAGGAAATCGACGGCGTCTTTGAACTCGCCGGGCTCTTCAGCGTCGCCTCCGACAAGGAACATCTTGGTGATTCCGGCTTGTGCGAACCAGTTGGCCAACTCGTCGACGTGGGCCTGATCGCGAACCATGCGGGCTGCGACATGTGGAATGACCCGGAATCCCTGCTCGGCCATCCGTTCGCTGATAGCCACGGTCTCGCCCATGCCCTTTGCCGGCGATGCGGTTACCGAAACCTCAGCACCAG
>CALGZB010000107.1 GCA_937934655.1 uncultured Acidimicrobiales bacterium
CGCCGATACCGACTCTGGAACAATCCTGCTACTCGACGACATGAAGAAGATCGAGAAAAAGATCAAAAGAGCTGTCACTGACACCGATGGCGAGGTGCGGTTCGACATCGCAGAGAAACCAGGCGTCTCCAACCTGCTCTCTATTCTCGGCGCTGTCACCGACCAAGATCCGGCATCGTTGGCGTCAGGGTTCGAGCAGTACGGCCCACTCAAGGCGGCTACCGCCGAAGCCGTCATCGAGCGGCTTCGACCGATCCAAGAACGCTTCAACGAGTTCGAGGCCGACCCAGCCGAAACCCAGCGTCTGCTAGCTATCGGCGCCGAGAAAGCCCAAGAAAAGGCCGCCGAGGTCCTAGCAAGAGCCAAGAACAACCTAGGACTGCTCGCCTAAGCCGCCACCTTTTCCGTTCTGGTCGAATATGTGGCTGCTGCAGCAGCCACATATTCGACCAGTTCGGTGTTTTTGGGCTCGGGGTGGAGTTTTGGGCTTGGGGCGGCGTTTGGGGGGTTTTGGGTTTAGTCGTTGTCGGCGGTGTCTAGGGCTTCTGCGTAGGTGCGATCGATGGTCCAGTTGTCTTTGGGCAGGTGGTGCTCGCGTGCCCAGCTGACGGTGAGCGGGTCGCTCCCAGCAATCTCGAGCAGGTCGGCGCCCAGGTCGGGGTGTTTGAGGTAGAGGCCGATGCGTCTCGTGACGCCCGAACCCTTCACCCAAAGTTCCGCGGTCTCTCGCCCGGCTACTGCCGCAGAAAGTGTCGCGGCGACTCGAAAGTACGTGCCAAGACCCGACACCGTTTTCCCGATGTCATGCAGCAATGCAGCGGCCAGAACTTCGCGCGGCGCCTCACCACCAAGCAACTCTTGGACATCGGTAGCGACGCCGAATGAGTGCCGGCGATCAGCCGCCGAGCTCGATGCCCATAACTCGTACTCGGCTGGCAAGAGCCGTTCACGAACCCATTGGGTGTCTGCTTCGTTCGGGCCAATCGGCCAAAGAGACCCAAAGAACCGTTTGGTGAGGTGAACCGCTGATCCCATCTACCCAATCTCCTTGCTGGCGGCAGGCCGAACCGCCCTGGGATGCGCCGATTGATACACCCGCTGCAGCCGCTCGGTCGACACCTTCGTGTAAAGCTGCGTGGTCGTTATAGAGGCGTGGCCAAGAAGTTCCTGCACCGTACGAATGTCGGCGCCATGGTCGAGCATGTGAGTAGCGCATGAGTGTCGAAGCACATGCGGACTCAAACGATCGCCAAGATCTGCGGACGTCGCATGTTTTTTCACAACACCCCAGGCGCCTTGACGAGTCAGCCGCCCACCCCGAAAGTTAAGGAGCAGCGATGTTTCGTCGTCGCGACTCTTCCAGCTCGAAGGCTCAAGCGCCCCTCGACCGTCGGGCTCTAACCACGCATCGATGGCCTCGGCAGCATGACGCCCCACTGGCACGATCCGCTCCTTGTCACCCTTACCCAAGACCCGCATCAGCGACGCATCAAAGTCGATGTCGGCAAGCGATAGTCCACAAAGCTCGGAGATTCGCAGCCCAGCCCCATAGAGAACCTCGAGAATCGCCCGGTCACGACGAACCATCGGCCCCTCGCCCACCACCACATTCAGCAGCCGATTGATCTCTGGCTCACTGAGCGCCTTAGGTACGCCTTTCGGCGGCCGCGGAACTTCAACATCGGCGGCCGGATCGTTATCCGCCACCCCCTCGGCCACCAGGAACCTATGGAGTCCCCGGACCGACACCAACATTCGTTTCACCGACGACGATGCCAGACCCAAACCCTGGAGCTCTCTTACGAAATTGATGATTTGAGTGTGCGCGACGGTGGTAACGGTAGCGTTCTCGTCTTCGAGGAACGCAGCGTAACGTTCAAGGTCACTGCGGTAGGCAATGGTCGTCGCGCTGGCCCGGCCACGCTCGACAGCCAGCCAAGTCAGAAACTCTTCGATGTCAGCGCCCACTGCGCTGACGGTCATTTGCCGAGGTGCGCCAACGCCAGCAGCAAACCAATGATGGTCTTGCTGTCGGTGATCTGTTGGTTCGCAATCATCTCGCGCACGTCGTCGAGTTTATAGCGCTCGACCGCCATGAACTCTTCCTCGACACCATCGTGATCGGTGGGGACCTCCACCGGATCCTGGGCGAGGTACACGAAGGAGTACTCGTTACAGAAGCCGACCGCGTTATAGAACTGTGCCAGTTCGACAATCGAGTCAGCCTGCAGCCCGACCTCTTCGATAAGTTCGCGTTTGGCGGTCTCTTCTGGGGGCTCTCCGGCTACATCTCGTTTGCCGGCTGGGATCTCAAGGAGCCAAGCCTCACATGCAGCACGAAACTGGCGGACGAGGACAACCTCGTCGCCGATCAGTGGCACAATCGAAACGGCACCCGGATGTTTCACGACATCGCGGGTGATGATCTCGCCGTTCGGGGCTTCGAAGTCTGCGGTGACGACGTCGATAGCAAAGCCGCTATAGATCGGCGTCTCGCTGAGCTTGCGAAACTCGGGAAGCTCGGTCACGCGCTACCAAGCTGCGAAACATCAGCCGAGTCGTCGGCAGCGTCTGCGTCCATCTCTGGCAGCTGAGGGTTTCTTCCCTCGGCACGATGGAGCGCGGCGTCGACGAACTCCCGGAAGAGCGGAGCCGGCCGGTCGGGACGGCTTTTGAACTCGGGGTGAGCTTGAGTGGCGACCCAGAACGGATGCGACCGAAGCTCGATGAACTCCACCAAAGACCCGTCGGGCGAACTGCCCGAGCACCAGAAGTCACCATCGTCGAACTTGCCGCGGTACTTGGGGTTGAACTCATAGCGATGACGGTGTCGTTCGGACACGACTTCACGGCCGTAAGCCTTTTGGCATTGACTGCCGGCATCGAGTTGCGCCACATAGGCGCCCAACCGCATCGTTCCGCCCTTGTCGGTCACTCCGATTTGTTCGTCCATGAGATCGATCACTGGATGAGGGGCCGATGAGAACTGCGAATCGAACTCGCTCGAGTTCGCTCCCTCGAGGCCAAGCACGTTTCGGGCGTACTCGATAGTCATGACCTGCATGCCCAGGCAGATGCCAAGGCACGGAATGTCGTGCTCGCGCGCAAAACCTGCGGCAAGGATCTTGCCTTCAACGCCACGTTCACCAAAGCCACCTGGAATAACGATGCCATCAAGGCCATTCAAGCGGCCGGCCGCGATACGGGCTTCGACATCTTCAGCTTGGATGAGATCGAGATCGATCTCGGCGCCAAAGTGAATTCCAGAGTGGTTGAGCGATTCCACAACCGACAGGTAGGCGTCGATAAGACTCACGTATTTACCAATGAGGCCTATACGAACTTTGCGGTCGGCCGAATGCACCCGGTCGACGAGAGCCCGCCACTCGGTGAGGTCGGGTTCGCCGACGTCAAACTGGAGTAGCTCACAGATGTAGGTATCGAGACCCTCATCGTGAATCACGAGGGGGATGTCGTAGAGGCTGTCGGCATCGGCAGCGTTCACCACGGCCTCGACAGGCACATCGCACAGGCTCGAGATCTTGCGCTTGAGTTCAGCGCTCACCGGCTGCTCGCTGCGGCACACGATTGCATCGGGCTGGATGCCACGGCTGCGGAGTTCAGTTACCGAATGCTGGGTGGGCTTAGTCTTTTGTTCTCCGGACGGCCCGATAAACGGAATCAAGGTGACGTGCACATAGGCAACGTTGTTTCTCCCAACATCGAGTCGGTACTGACGTATCGCTTCGAGGAACGGCAGAATCTCGATATCGCCGACGGTTCCACCGACCTCGGTGATGACCACGTCGACGTCGTCGCTTGTGAGAATGTCGATACGGCGCTTGATCTCGTTGGTGATGTGCGGGATGACCTGCACGGTTTTGCCTAAGTAGTCACCGCGCCGCTCGGCGGCAAGGACCTCGGAATAGATCGAGCCGGTTGTGGCATTCGATGCTCTCGTGAGGTTCTCGTCGATGAAGCGTTCGTAGTGCCCGAGGTCAAGATCGGTCTCGCCGCCGTCGTCGGTCACGAAGACTTCACCGTGTTCAAACGGGTTCATCGTTCCAGGGTCGACGTTAATATAGGGGTCAAGCTTTTGCATCGTGACCCGAAGGCCACGATTCTTGAGCAATCTTCCAAGGGAGGATGCCGTAAGGCCCTTCCCGAGGGAACTCGCCACGCCGCCCGTAACAAAAATGTGTTTGGTCACGGGATCTCAACCTAGCCAAGTGGAGCACGCTGGACGTGCACGGTCGTGAAGAAATTCCGGATCTCGCGTGAAATGGATCAACGGGAAGCCTTTGCGCCCGATGCCGTGGCTAACAATTCAGCCGCATGATCGTGGGCTATTTCGCTGCCCGTGCCCGACAGCATCCGTGAGAGCTCGACGAGTCGTTGTTCGTCGCCCAGCTCAACAACGTCGGTGGTGGTTGACGCTCCATCATCGGACTTCACAACCGCAAGTTGCTGGTCGGCATATGCCGCTACCTGCGCCAAGTGAGTGACGACTAGGACCTGATGATCGCTGCCTAGTTGGGCGAGCGACCGGCCAAGCGAGTGAGCGGTCTCGCCGCCGATCCCTGCGTCGACCTCATCAAAGACCAACGTCGGTGGCGCCGAGGTGATGACGAGACGCAGGGCAAGCATGGTTCGAGCAAGCTCGCCGCCGGACGCCACCCGGCCCAGTCGATGCGGTTCGGAACCAGGGTTCGCTGCGAGACGAAACTCGACTTCGTCGCCAGCCGGTCCGTCGATGGCGACCTCGAAACGGGCGTTACGCATCGCCAAGTTTTTCAGATGCTCCTCGACGGCTTTCCCTAGCTTGGGCGCTACCTTTTTCCGAGACGCGAGGAGCGCATCGGACACTTCGGCAAGAGCCGAAAGAGCACCGGCGCGTCGACCGTCGAGTTCGCCGGCTCTAGCGTCGTGCGACTCGAGTTGATCGAGACGCTCGCGAGCATCGGCGTGATAAGAGATGACCTCATCGAGGGTCTCTCCATATTTCCGTATCGTCTCGAGCAGCATTTGGCGTCGGGCCCGAACCACCGCAAGCTGCTCGGGGTCATCATCGATGGTTTCGGTGACCGACCGCAGTTCGCTTGCCACGTCGGTGAGCTCAGATTGCATCGACCGCAACCGGGTCTGGATCTCGCTAAACGGCGAGCGACCATCGAGCTCTTCGATTGCTTTGCCCAGGAGATCCTGCATCGAGCCATCGGAGCCGATGGATTCATAGGCGCTGTATCCCGCCTCTCGGTGGGCGTTTGCGTCGGCCAAGAGGTCTTCTTTGGGGCCGAGTAGCGCAAGTTCGTCGGGTCCTTCGATGCTGGCATCGTCGAGTTCACGAACCTGAAAGCGGTACAGGTCGATTTCACGGGCCCGCTCGCGAGCATCACCGCCGAGGTCAACCAGGGCCGATTCAACGGCCGCTAGTTCGGCTCTGGCCGCCACGATGGGCCCGAGGTTGATCTTGCCGTACACGTCGAGCAGATGCCGTTGTACTGCCATGTCCAGCAGCGACTGATGACTGTGCTGGCCATGAAGGTCGACGAGGAACGAACCCAGATCGGCCAACACTCCGGCCGTGGCGAGCTGTCCGTTGACGTAGGCCCGGGATCGACCCGAACGGGGTACGACTCGTCGGATAATGACCTCGTCGTCGACGACGTAGCTACCGGCGTCGGAAGCTTCAAGCCCGGCCTTTGCCGCTTCGCTGACGACGAAACGGCCTTCCACCGAGGCTTGCTCGGCCCCGGGGCGCACCATCGCTGAATCGGCACGACCTCCGACGAGGAGATCGATCGCGGTGACGATCATGGTCTTGCCGGCACCCGTTTCGCCGGTGACGGCGGTAAGACCGGGACCGATAAGGAGGTTGACGCGTTCGATGACGCCAAGGTCGGCAATGTGGAGTTCTTCAATCACGGCAAGCTCTACTTTTGGGGCGACTTTTGGGGCGGCTTTGGGGGCGCGGTTTCGGGGCGTATTTTGGGTGGAACTGTTGTACTACCAGGGAAGGTGTTGTACCGGGGAAGGTTGAAGTGCCGGGAAGCGGACTTCTAGCGATCCGAGAGCCCAAATTTGGACTTGAGGACCTCATGAAAGTTGCGCGGCTTGTCGAGGACAAGCCGGACCCGACGAGGCGATGCCGTGCAGGTCACGTCGTCACCATCTTCAAGTGTCCCTACCTTACGCCCATCCACTGACAGGGCTGCGGGACGGTGCCCTTGTACTTCAAGACCCAAGTGGCTGGTCGGCTCCAACAGCAGCGAGCGATCGAACAACATGTGCGGCGATACCGGGGTAAGAAGCAGTGCACGGTGGGTCGCTGCAACCACCGGACCGCGAGCCGACAACGCATAGGCCGTTGAGCCAGTTGGGGTCGCCACGATGAGCCCATCGGCCGGGTAAGTATGGAACCGCTCGCCATCGATACGTACCTGCAGCCGAATCGTATTGTGGTCGGCGGTGCGTTCGAGGACGATTTCGTTCAATGCGTGATGAACCGTCGAGGTTTCGGCGCCACTCTCCGACCGCTGCGTCACCGTGGCCTGCAGCATCATGCGCACTTCAGTCTCGTGACTGCCGCTCAAGAACGAACTGATGGCCGTGCGCGCATCGGCGGGCTCAATCGCCGCCAGGTATCCAAGCTCGCCGTAGTTGACACCGAGTAACGGCACATCAAACTCGCTGGTGAGCTCGACTGCCCGCAAGATGCTTCCGTCGCCACCAAGGCTCACCGCAACGTCGAGTCCCTCGGCAAAGTGGGCCTCGTCGACCCCAAATTCGCCGAGGCCTGCAATCTCCGCGTCTTCAGTAGGCATTCGGATTTGATGGCCCTCGCTGCCCAGCCATGCCACAAGGTCCGCGGCCTGCTCGATTGCTTGGACCCGACGGTGATGGAGGATCAATCCAATTGTTGCACTCACGAACTCACGAACTCTCTTGTTGATCAGCGCCAGTTGACGCAATTTCTTTCAGCACCGCATCGACCAGCTCAACGGCATCTCCTGCGGGTTGAGGTGCCACCGCAGCGTGACGCAGATGCGCCAAGAACTCCACGTTGCCCCGCGCTCCGGTTCCGCCACGAATCGGCGAACGTACGAGTCCGACCATTGCGGCTCCGGCCTCGCTACTGGCGCCCTGAACCTCTCGAAGTGTGCGGCGCCAAATCTCCGGGTCAGAGATGATGCCTTTGCCTCTGCTCGCCTCCTCGCGCTGAGCCTCAAATTGGGGTTTCACCAGAAGCACCAGGTGTCCGTCAGCTTCAGCGAGCGCCACCAAGTGGGTCAATACCAACCGGACCGAGATAAACGAAAGATCGGCGACCACGATGTCGAACGGTCCGTCGACTGCCTTCGCGTCGACCGAGCGGATATCGGTCTGCTCATGCAGCGAAACCCGGCTATCGGCCCGTAGTCGCTCATGGAGCTGATGGGTCCCTACATCGACGGCTACGACACTGGCGGCACCGTGCTGCAAAAGGGCATCGGTGAAGCCCCCTGTGGACGATCCAGCATCAAGACCCCGCCGTCCCGCTACCTCGATGTCAAAGGCATCTAAGGCTCGTTCGAGTTTCAGACCGCCCCGCGAGACATACGCCGGCGGAGGCGCGAGAAGCTCAATTGGTTCGCCGGCCAGCACTTGACGTGACGGTTTTAGGGCGAGAGAACCACTGACCGTGACCAGTTGGTCCTCGATCAGGACCCCTGCTGCAACCTTGTCGGGAGCAAGCCCCCGACGAACTAGTTCAGCGTCGAGGCGGCGTCGAGCACTCGTGGCATCTATCCTCTCTCTTGTGGGTCTGAAGTTTTGGAGACCCGCAATCGAATCCCCCCTCTGGCCGGATCCTTCATCCTTGTCGCAGCGCGCTTGCGCTCGCCAAGCCGGATACGTCCTGATCGCAATCTTGGAGCACCCGTGGAAGCTACCGTACAACGACAGCGCTCAACAGAAGCTGAGGCCAAGCACTTCGCCGAGCGCCTCGACGGCCTCGTCAGCAACGTTGAGACCATCATCAAGGGCAAGACCGACGTCGTTCAGCTGGCGCTCATCTGCATGTTGGCCGAAGGCCACCTCCTTATCGAGGACGTACCCGGCACCGGAAAAACAAGCCTCGCACGGGCGATGGCGGAATCGGTCGACGGCACACTCGCCCGCATCCAGTTCACGCCCGACCTTCTCCCCACCGACGTCACCGGCGTCCAGATCTACAATGCCGAGAAGAACAAGTTCGAGTTTCACCCCGGAGCCGTCTTCGCGAATGTGGTGCTCGGTGACGAAATCAACCGTGCCTCACCCAAAACCCAGTCGGCGCTTCTTGAGGTCATGGAAGAGCACCAGGTCACCGTCGATGGTGTCCCCCACCCGGTTCCCGACCCGTTCATCGTTATCGCCACCCAGAACCCGGTTGAGCTCGACGGAACCTACAACCTCCCCGAGGCCCAGCTCGACCGGTTCATGATGCGAATCCAGATTGGGTATCCGAACCCGCTGGCTGAGATGGAAATCATCGACACGCTCAATACCCGACATTTCCGGCCTGATGTGCTGCCAATGGTTACCCCGTCGGATTTCCGACGTATGACCGACATCTCCGACCGCGTGTACCTGGCGCCCAACATTCGCCACTACATCGTGAATCTCTCTCGCGAGACTCGAAACGTTCCGCAACTCCGCCTGGGCGTGAGCCCTCGTGGCTCAGCCGCATTGGCCCGCTCAGCCCGGGCATTTGCTGCGGCTACCGGCCGGAACTTCGTCACCCCCGAGGACATCAAGTTCCTGGCCCCGTATGTGTTCCTCCACCGCATGATTCTCACGCCGGAAGCCGAACTCCAGGGAATCAGCGCACACTCCCTGCTCGAGCGGGTTATCCGCGAAGTCACGGTGCCGAGCAGCCGCGACGCTGTCTAACGGTGTTCACCCGCAACGGTCAACTGCTTGGCGCTCTTTGCGCGGCGCTTTTCATCCTCGGCTGGACATTCCGTTATGCGCCCCTTATCGCCATTGCGTGCGCCTTCTTGGCCGCAATTCTCGCCGCCCTCGCGCTCGTGGCCCAAAAACCGAGTCTCGACGTCCAGCGGCGGGTTGAGCCCGACCGCATCACGGCGGGCCAAGATTCTGTCGCCCAGCTGAGGATTACAAACTCCGGCCGACGGGTACTGCGCGACGGCGTTGCCCTCGAGCGGTTCGGCGACAGCATCATCCCGATCAACATCCCCGAGCTAGGCCCCGGCGAGTCCGTAGACAGCGTCGAGCGCCTTCCAACCGATCGCCGAGGCGTTTTTCAAGTTGGCCCGCTGGTCATCAATCGCTCCGATCCGCTGGGAATCGTCCGGAAGGGCGAATGGAAAGCATCCTCAGAGACTCTTTGGGTGCATCCGCTTCTTCACGAAGTCGCGCCGTTCCCTTCCGGCCTAGCACGCGACCTCGACGGCTCGAGCTCCGGCGAGGCCCCCGAGGGCGGCGTTGCCTTTCAGAACCTTCGCGAATACGTGGTCGGCGACGATCGCCGCCTCATTCACTGGCGGTCTTCGGCCCGACTCGGAAAGATGATGGTTCGACACAACGTCGACACCCATCAGCCTCGCAGCCTCATACTTCTCGACACTCGGGCTGAGAGCTACACCGATGATTCGTTCGAGGACGCTGTCCGGGCGGCTGCTTCGCTTGCCAAGGCATCGCTCCATGGCCGGTTCCCCTTTCAGCTCCGAACCACGTGTGGCCGGTCCTATGACCAGTCCGTCTCCCACAGCCAGATCATGGACGAATTCGCGGCGCTGCAAACGTGCCCTGACGGATCGCTTCCCGAGCTCGTGAATGTTGCAACCCGTCACCGCGGTGGCGGCTTTTCGGTAGCCCTCATTACCGGCGCTGGTTCGGCCGATGAACTTCTGCAGATCGGCCGCCTCACGTCGCAATTCGATGCGGTCACCATTTGCCGTCTCGGAGTTCAGGTAGCAGACGGCATCGATCTTCCGGGCGCCGTTGTTCTAAACACCAACACAAGCAGCGAGTTCGCGAAGTACTGGAACCGCAAGGTCCGCCGCTAACTTCTGCTGCGCTTCGGAGCTAACTGCTCTTGACGAGCGGACGAGGGTTGAGCTTCTCGCTTACCCGCTGACGCCGCGTACGTGCATCGATCGAGTCCTTACGGAACTGATCGGCGTGCTGCCACGCCCGGTCCGCAGCAACCTTGTCTGGTTCGCCGGGCGAATAGGCATTCGCTGCGACATCGGGAACCAACGCCCGCAACGCCGCGGATGCATCATCGCCAAACTCTTCCGCGCCAAGCACCGCAATCTCCGAGAACGTGTAATCGGGCGACATCTCGACGCCGGCTTCGAGGAGACGGTCGGTGGCATCGGCCCAGGCCCCTTCGATCTTTCCGACCGGGGTTGGTGCAAGTCGACGACGTTTGCGTTTCCGACGCTTCGAGAACAGGACCAGGAAGATGAAGGCCAGCAGCCACACCAGGAAGAAGGCCGCAAGAAGCGCCGGGAAGATCCAAGCACCGAACTGACGAGTTTCGGTAGCCTGCTCGATTGCTTCGGAAGGACTTGCCTCCGATGGCCGCGGTTCTGGTGCAACGTTCTGCTCGGTGTTCGCTGGAATAGTTGTCCCCGTAACTTCCTCAGGTAGCGGTTCGGCCGCGGCTTCCGATGGAAGAGCGTCAAACGGCTGCCAGCCGTATCCGTCGAACGGGACTTCTACCCACACGTCATAGTGCTCGCTCGTCACATCGAGCGCTCGATCGCCGTTGCTATCGGTTGCGGCGAGCAGGTCGTACCCCACCACGATCCGGGCTGGAATATCTTGAGTGCGCAGCATCACGGCCAGAGCGGTGGCGAACTGCTCGGCGCTCCCCCGCTTTTCATCGAACAAGAACTTCTGGAGCCGACCGAGAGAGTGGCCCGGCGCTGCGTCGTCGTCGACGAAGAGTTCTGTTTGGAGATAGTCCACGATGGCCATAGTGCGGGCGTGTGGGCCTTCGGCGCTTCCGGCGAGGGTGGTGGCAAGGTCCAGTACATCGGCGGAGACCTGCTCGGGCAGTTCCAGGTAGCGGCCATCAACGTCGGCTGTGTCGGCCTGCGCAAGGTCGTCAGACGACGCCACCGGGACCCTGGACACCACGGTGTACCGCTCGATGTCAGCACCGTCGGGTGCCACAAGCGAGCCGGTCTCGCTGTCGAACAGCACCTGTTCGAGGTCGATGCGGACTGGACGCTGAGCAGCAGGCAACCAGGGACCACGAATCTGACCGAGCGAAATCGTTTGGGTGACATCCACCGAGTTGGCTTCGTCTGGAGCGTCCAGATCCGAGCCGCGCCGTTGGTAGCGGCCGGTTGATTGCCAATCGGCACCATCGTAGAAGTCGAGGACCACAACCGGAAGCCGCTGCAGTGCGGAAAAGTCTTGCTCGCCAGGAAGGTCGAGCGCGAGAGCTCCAACGGGCGGTTCCAGGTTTCGCACCGCTTTGAACTCGCTCAGTGGGTTGATGATTGCTTCAGGGGTGACGTTCTCGGGGCGAAGCTCACGTGGGTCTGCTGGATTGTCACTCCCGAATGCGAGAAACAGACTACCGGCGACGCCAAGCGCAGCGCACCCAAGCACGACCGGCAATGATGAGCGGGCGATCGCTCGCGAAGACGTTCGCTGCTGGAAGTCCTGCGAAAGTACCCGTCCGGCGGTTCCAACCGAGACTTCGGCGGCGCTGCGCTGATTGGCCCGGAATGCGAGGAACGCAAGCGCCAACCCGGCGAAAGCGAAAGGAAGCCACAGCGCCGATGACGGAGCGGGAGCGCCCAGCGGGAGCGTGATGGCGTACAGAACCAAGGGCGGCACCAATGGCCACACAACATGGTGCCAGCGAAGCAGAAGATAACTGGCTGCCGCACCGGCGATCCATGCGACATAGGTGAGCAGGATCGACGTGGTGCCTGTTGCCTCGAGCGGGAGAAGTACATCGAGCCCGTCCGCCCAACCCGACCAGAGCCCGTCCCAGAGTCCCCGAGCGGTCGCGGGCCGAGGAACACCAAAGGGCATGGTTCCCGGCAGCTGGGTGTAGGCCGTGTACAGCAGCATTCCGAAAAGCGAAAGCGGAAGCGACAACCAGAGTTTGGCGGTGCGGCTCTCGAAAACCGCGACGAGCGCCACACCCAGGATGGCCGCGCCGAGGATCCGAAATGTTGCATTGAGATCGTCGAAGACCCTGTTGAGCCCAAAGGCTGCGACTGCTGTCAGCGCAGCGATGAGCCCAAGTTCGACCCGGCCACGACTATCGAGCGGATTCTTGCTCCGGAGCGAGTCGATTGACAGCGCAGTCATTCGATGCCGCCCTTGTCATCGCCGCCCGGGGACGTCCGACGAGACTTGCGAGCGATGAAGCTCGCCCAACCCGCAGCCAGGATGAGAGAACCGACCTGCCAAGGGTTCGAAGAACCCTGCGTCGTTGTTCCGGTTGTCGGAGGCGACGACGGCGGAGGTGTAGCAGTGGTCGGGGGTGCAGCCGTCGTGGTTGGAGCGAGCGTGGTCGTGGTTGACGTGGTCGTCGTTGTGGTGGTCGTCGAGGTCGTTGTGGTCGTCGTCGTGGTTGAGGTCGTGGTCGTTGTCGATGTCGTGCTGGTTGTTGTCGGGGCGACCGTGGTAGTCGTCGTGACTGGCGCAGCCGTTGTGGTCGTCGTCGGAGCAACCGTGGTTGTCGATGTCGGGGCAACAGTCGTCGTGGTTGACGTGGTCGTCGTTGTGGTGCTCGTCGAGGTCGTTGTGGTCGTCGTCGTTACCGGGATCGCCAGAACCGTTACCTTGCGCGACCGGCTGTCCGCTCCCCCGCCGTTCGAAACGGTGAGCGTCACCGTATAAATACCTGACGTGGCGTAGGTGTGAGATGGGTTGCGGGCGCTTGAGGTCGAACCGTCTCCAAAGTCCCAGCTCCATGTTTCGGGACTATCGGTGGAGAGATCCTCGAAGTCCACCGACTCGCCGACGTCTACCGTCGGGTTGACGATCGAGAAGTTGGCTTGCGGCGGGTCAATAACCACGGTGATGTCGCGCCGAGTGGTGTCGCAGCCGCCATCGTTGCAAACTTCGAGAATGACCGGGAAGGTGCCCGAAAAGTTGTACGTAAAGGAAGGGTTCGTCGACGTGACAACGGTGCCTTCGTGGAAGGTCCAGCGGTGCGTTTCTGGCGAGTTCGTTGACTGGTTCTTGAACTGCACGGTCGTGCCCACCGGCACATCACCAGATGGGGTCACCGAAAAGATTGCAACAGGTGGCTTCGGGGCCTCAACAACTCGAACCGTCCGGCTAAAGGTGTCGCACTTCGCCCCGCCGGCGTTACAAGCCGTCAGGGTGACGGTGTAGGAGCCGGCCTCAAGGAAGACGTGCGAAGAGGGAGCCTGACCGTTCCAGGTGCCGCCGTCACCAAAGTCCCAGCCCCACGATGTTGGACCGCCGGTGGACGTATCGGTGAAGGAAACCTTCGTGGCCGTATTCGGGGCCGAAGGACTAAAGACGAACTCGGCGTCGGGTGGAGGCGGGTCGACCTCGATCGTCATCGACGTTGAGTCCGAACCTTGAGCGTTCCAGACCTTCAAAATGACGCTATAGGTGCCGGGCGAGTTGTAATCGTGGGTTGGGTTCTCGAGCGTAGATGTTGTGCCGTCGCCAAAGTCCCAACTCCAGCGGTTCGGGGCGTTGCGTGACGTGTCGCTGAACGAGACCGCCTCGCCGAGTTCTGGGTTGGTGTCGCTGACGGTGAAGTCAGCGATCGGCGCTGGCTCTACAACGGTGATTCGAAGCGAGGTGCTGTCGCTACCCTCTCCGTTGGTTGCCGTTAGCGTCACGGTGTAGATGCCGGCTTCAGCAAAACTGTGCGAAGGGTTCTCGGCCGAGGACGTGCCGCCGTCGCCGAACGTCCAACTCCATGATGTCGGATCGTTTCGGGAGGTGTCGGTGAAACTTACGGCCACGCCCGCAGCAGGACTCCGGGGGCTCGCCACGAAACTCGCAACCGGTGCGGGCGGCGATGCGGCGACCCGAACGGTCACGACGTCTTCATCGGATCCGGCCGAGTTTGATGCAGTAAGGGTGACCCGGTAGCGGCCTGGCGCATCGAAGGTATGGCAAACGCTCTGCCCCGACGCGGTTGAACCGTCGCCGAAGTCCCACGCGAGTTGCGTGGGATTGTTGGTCGAGGTGCTGACAAAACACTCGAGGGTGCCTTCGTTGGTCGACCGTGACGATCCGTCGATTCGAGCGACCGGAGGGTCGAGCGGTCGGCGCACTTCGATCGTTACAACGTCAGTGTCGTTGCCAGCGGAATTCTCAACGTACAGCGACACCTCATAGGTGCCGGCCTCAGCAAAGGAGTGCTGCACTTCAACACCCGATGCACTGGAACCGTCGTCGAAGTCCCACTGCTGGGTCGTCGGGTTACCCGTCGACTGGCTGCGGAACACCACGAAGTCGCCGACATCGACGATGCGGGTACTCGGACTAATAGTGGCGATTGGAGGCTTGACGCTGTCGAGGACCAAGATGCTGGCGGTGGCGGCATCGCTGCCGACGTCGTTTGCCGCTCGCAACGTGACGGTATATCGACCCGGATCGTCGTAGGTATGTTGCACTTCGTCGCCAGAGCCGGTGCTGCCGTCGCCGAACGTCCACTCGACGCTCGTTGGCGAACCCGTTGATCGATCGAGGAACGTCACACTTTGACCAGCTTCGATCGTGCCGTTGTCGAAGGTGAATGCGGCCTTTGGCGGAATTGCGACATTCGCCGGCAAGACCGTGATGAGGTGACCGGCTGAAGAGGTCTGCGTGTCGTTATCGACGATCAGCCGCACCTCAAATTGGCCCTCGACGTCCCAGGCCTTTGCGACCGACGGGCCACTGGCCGAACTGCCGTCGCCGAATGTCCAGTTCCATGAGTTCGGCTCGCCTCGGGAGGTGTCGGTGAAGGTGACGGTTTCCCCCACCTGCACGCGTTCGCTGGTAAACGTAAAGTCCGCTTGCAGATCATCGCCGTCTTCGGGAAGCGGATCGGTTTCTTCCTCAGCCTCGGCAGGCTCGGGTTCGGCTTCTTCGCCGGGCACGACGTCGGCATCGTCGGATGCCTCGGGCGCTGGTGCAGTGACCGGTGGAGCGACACCAGCGGAATCGCCCGGTAGATCGCCATCGTCGGGTGTACCGCCCTCGTCAACTTCGACCCCGGCCTCACCGGCATCGTCGTCGGATTCTCCTGGCCCTGCGCCGTCGCCGCTGCCCGGAAGGGAGCCGTCACCGGCGCCTTCGCCTTCGACGGTTCCCGACTCGACGCCCTCTTCGGAAAGAACCAGATCGCCGCCGGCGAATCCTTCACCCACACCCTCGCCGGAAGCGACGGTGTCAAACTTGCCAGACTCAAGCTGCAGGACCTCGGTGCGGTCGAGCACCCCGGCGCTTGAACCAGTGGGGTCATTGAACCAAACGAGTCCGTCCTTCACGGTAAGGACAAGCTCTCCGGGAGGGCTGACGCGAACGGTTCGAATGAGATTCCGAGACGCAAGGTCGACGATTGCCACTTGCCCGGTGTCGTAGATGGCGATGTATCCGAGGCCACCGGACTCGACAGGTGCACCGAGTTCGGCGCCATCTGGTGCGATTGTCATGGTGTCACACCGGCTACTGGCCACCGTAGAAATGTGGAGTTCGCCGTTGGACGAGTCGGCTACCAGCGCGTACGGAGCATCCGAGGCTTCAGCGGTGCCTCCCGACCGGAGCACGTCACCGCGAGGTCCACCGAGACAAAGCGATCCACCCAGGTCAGCGTTGGACTTCACCGCCGAGATACGGCCGGTGTTGAAGTCGAGAAGGTACGGCTCGCCACCGATAGTTATGAGGTCGAGAACATCGCCGAGCGAGCGCGTTGGGGTGGTCGAGGAGACACCGTCGACGGTGGCGCGCACCAAGCGACCCTCGGCGTCGAGGCCCCAAAGGACCCCGGTAGCATCTGCCACGTTCTGAATCGTTGGGCTTTCGAGCGGCAGCGTGGTGGTGAGCGAGAGGTCCTCGGCCGAGAACACTTCGATGCTGTCATCGTCGACGAGGAAGACCGAATCGCCACCGGACGCGAGGGAGAGCGGCCCGGTCGAGTCAGACACGTCTACGTTCGGAACCAATTGGAGAAGGACGCCATCGGCGCGGCCGAGTTCAAGCCCGTCGACGTTGAGGGCGAATGCTCCCGAACCATCTTGGGTGACTTGAAGGTCGTCGCCGGGGTCCGCGACATCGATTCGAGCGGTGACTTCGCTCGTTGCCCCATTGACTTTCACGAGTTCGCCGGTGGCCTCGCTTTCGAGCCAAGCGGTCGGGTCCCGGAAATCAACTTCCGACGAGGATGACTGGCCGATCCGAAACGCGAGTATCAGAACCGTTGCAAGCACGATGGCAATGGCGCCACGGCGGGCCCAAAACAAAACGAGTTGGCGGCTGATGGCTCCTCCTCGGATACGCACAGCTGGGGGGTATAACGAAAGCAGACTGGAAAGGCCCGCCCCGTTCGAGGCGATTTGACTACTTTCCGTGATTGTTCGACATGAACCTACCACACACGGTAGAAATTGGCGATGCAGGTCTGGTCGGAACCGTCACCAAATCTAGTCGATTCTGCCTGCTTGGGCCTAGGGCAGAGCTAGACGTCCCAAGTGGGAAGCGAATGCAGGAGAGACCGCAGATCGGGCTCACCATCGGTGTCTTTCGCCGTTGCCATTTGCGCCTCAGAAGCCGCCGTGTACTCCTCGCGGTCAAACGCCCGAAAGACGCCCATCGGCGTGGGCATTTCAGGGTTACTCGCCAGCCGCGACAGGGCAAAAGCCACCGCCGGGTCCGGATGAGTCTCGTCGTGCACGAGCAGCGCGGCTTCTCCGACTTCGGCAACATTCACGATCACAGCGCCGCCAGCGGCGTCGAGCACCACGCCATGTTCCCGATCAGCGCCGAACCGAATCGGTTCACCGTGGCGCAGGTCGATAAGCATCGCGTCGCGGTTGGCCTTCTTGGTGATTTTGTCGAAGGCGCCATCGTTGAACACGTTGCAGTTCTGGAACACCTCAACGAGCGCCGCTCCATCGTGGGCGTGGGCGCGAGCAAACGTCGCCTGCATGTGTTTGCGATCCATATCGTGGGTGCGGGCCACAAAAGATGCTTCCGCCCCCAGAGCCAGACTCACCGGGTTAAACGGGTGATCAAGCGACCCGAATGGCGATGACTTCGTGACCTTGCCCGGTTCACTCGTCGGCGAGTACTGCCCTTTGGTCAAGCCGTAGATTTGGTTGTTGAATAACAGGATCTTTATGTTGACGTTGCGCCGCAGTGCATGAATGAGGTGGTTTCCGCCGATTGACAGCATGTCCCCATCACCGCCGACCACCCAGACATCAAGGTCGGGACGGGCAATGGCCAGCCCGGAAGCGATCGCCGGCGACCTGCCGTGAATACTGTGCATCCCGTAGGTGTTCATGTAGTACGGGAAACGAGCCGCACAGCCGATCCCGGAGATAAACACCGTGTTCTCGCGGCGAACCCCGAGGTCAGGCATCATCATCTGGACAGCGGTAAGGATCGAATAGTCACCGCAACCCGGACACCAGCGGACCTCTTGGTCCGACGACCAGTCGGCTTTGGTGGTGGCCGGCACCCCGTCTTTCTCGGCCAACAGGTTGTTGGACGTGGCAGGGTTCTGCGTGGTGTTCGTCATGTCGTTAAGCGTTCCGTTTCGGTTCAGAAGACGAGATCAGGAGAGGTCAAGAGGGGTTAGGAAAGGTCAAGAGCGGTTAGGAGAGGTCAAGAGTCAGGTGTTCGAGAAGTGCCGCTTCGATTTCGCCTGCGGTGTAGGGCTGGCCCATGACCTTGGTAATGGACTTTGCGTCCACGAGGTACTCCGCCCGAAGCAGCCGGGAGAGCTGCCCGAGGTTCAATTCCGGAACGATGACTTCATCAAAGGATCTGAGGAGATCGCCCAGGTTCGGTGGAAACGGATTGAGGTGCGT
Source organism: uncultured Acidimicrobiales bacterium (assembly GCA_937934655.1). Classification (GTDB taxonomy): domain Bacteria; phylum Actinomycetota; class Acidimicrobiia; order Acidimicrobiales; family SHLQ01; genus CALLQB01. The sequence goes on from CALGZB010000107.1 coordinate 18,030, forward strand.
GAGGTGTATGTGCGCCACTTTGTGGCCAGCCGTACGCAGTCTTCTGCTCGCCCCAGTAATTGCGCCCCACGTCGAGCCCCATCCCACGACGCAAAGCGACGCATCAGCATCCCCGTCGATCTCTGCGAGAGGGATGTCCTCGGCGATCTTGTCAATACGTGCTTGGCGTATGTCGGTCATCAACGCGTGGTTTTCCGGGCTGTAGCTGACGTTGCCGGTGCCATCTTCCTTTTCAAGACCTCCAATGCGATGCATCAGGCCCGGGGTTCCCGGAATCGCCCACGGGCGAACAAGGTTCTCGTCGCGCAAGTACGGCCAGAACACGCCCTCCCCGTCCTCGTTGGTCTGGTTCGGTTCCGACGCGTACTCCACGGCGATCTCCGGCAGGGTGTCAACGTCCGGCAGCTTCCACGGCGCCGACCCGTTCGCGAGATAGCCATCGGAGAGAAGCATCACCGGCGTTCGGTACTTCACGGCTATCCGGACAGCTTCGATCGCGGCGTAAAAGCACTGTGACGGCTTATAGGCGGCAACGATCGGCATCGGCGCCTCGCCGTGACGCCCGTACATCGCCATCATGAGGTCCGAGGCTTCGGTTTTGGTTGGGAGACCGGTTGATGGGCCACCGCGCTGGATATCGATGACCACGAGCGGAAGTTCGAGACTGATAGCGAGACCAATGGTCTCGCCTTTCAATGCGACGCCGGGCCCACTTGTTGTAGTGATCCCGATATGTCCGCCATAGGACGCCCCTAGGGCTGCCCCCACCGCGGCGATCTCGTCCTCGGCCTGAAAGGTGCGGACGCCAAAGTTCTTGTGCTTGGACAATTCATGCAAGATGTCGCTCGCCGGCGTGATGGGGTACGAGCCTAGGAACAACGGCGTGGACGCCTTGTGGGCCGCTGCGATAAGCCCCCATGACAACGCCGTGTTCCCGTTAATGCTTGTGTACGTGCCCTTTTCGAGGGTTGCGGGGCGAACCTGATAGTGGTGTTCGCTCAGCTCGGCCGTTTCGCCGTAGGCGTGGCCGGCATGAAAGGCAGCCTTGTTGGCCGCGACGATCGCGTCTCGGCCACCAAACTTCGCATCGATCCAGTCGAGCGTTGGCTCGAGGGGGCGGGTGTACATCCAGCTCAAGAGTCCAAGCGCAAAGAAATTCTTGGAACGTTCGGCGTCGCGTGGTTTCACTCCAAGGTCTTTCGCGACCTCTTTGGTGAGGGTGGTCATCTTGACTTCGATGACCGTGAACCCGGCGAGCGATCCGTCCTCCAACGGGTTGTCGATGTAGCCGGCCTTCGCAAGATTCCGTTCCCCGAACGCGTCGACGTTGACGATGACGGTTCCGCCGACCTCGAGACGACCCAGGTCGCTCTTTAGTGCAGCCGGATTCATTGCCACCAAAACGTTGGGAGCATCGCCGGGCGTTGTGATCTCGTGGTTCGAGATCTGCACCTGAAATGCCGAGACGCCAGCGAGCGTTCCCTGCGGTGCGCGAATCTCGGCCGGAAAGTCCGGCAAGGTCGCGAGATCGTTTCCGAAGAGCGCGCTCGCCCCCGTAAATCGATCTCCCGTCAGCTGCATGCCATCACCAGAGTCGCCCGCAAATCGGACGATGACCTGGTCGATATCTTTGGCAGTTCCGACTGGTTCAAGAGTGTCGGTCACGATGTAATGGTCCCCCGTCTATCGCACCCAGAATTGCTCTGAGTGCCGCTTTGGAAACGTCAACATGCCCAAAGCACTGGTTGAAAGTACTGGCTAGAAAGCACTGGCTCGAAACGATTTTCAACGGAGGCAACCAAACGAACGATCACGACCGAACGAAACAGGACTGTAGCCCCGTCGTGCCGCCAAGTGTGCCACCCGGCACACCCAAGCGCCAAAGTTCTCGGGTGCGGACCCGCTCAATAGGCCACAAGGACCAGTCTCCAGCGGATACGATTGACTGCATGAACGAACAGCAGATGCAAAAGATTCAGAACGAAACTGGCTTTCTTGCCGCGCTCGACCAGAGCGGCGGAAGCACCCCGAAAGCTCTCGCTGCTTACGGCGTCGAGGCCGATGCATTCAACGGCGACGATGAGATGTTCGACCTGGTCCACGCAATGCGGACTCGGATCATGACGAGCCCGTCGTTTACCGGCGAGCGCATCATGGGAGCAATCCTTTTCGAAATGACCATGGATCGACAGGTCGAAGGCGTCGACACGTCCGACTACCTCTGGGACACCAAGGGCGTCGTGCCCTTCTTGAAAGTCGACAAGGGTCTGGCCGACGAAGCAAACGGCGCGCAGATCATGAACCCGATGCCGGGCCTCGATGAGCTGTGTACCCGAGCCGTGGCAAAGAACGTTTTCGGAACAAAGATGCGCTCAGTCATCAAGATGGCCAACGAAACCGGAGTCAACGCAGTCGTCGATCAGCAATTCGAGGTCGGCATGCAGATTCTCGGCCACGGCCTAATGCCGATCATCGAGCCGGAGATCGACATCAATTCTCCCGAGAAGGCCGAAGCAGAAGCCCTCATGCGAGCTCGACTGCTCGAGCACGCCAACGGCCTTGGCGACAAGAAAGTTATGCTGAAGCTGACGCTTCCCGAGGAAGCCAACTTCTACGCCGACTTGGTGAACCACGACAACATTCTCAAGGTTGTCGCTCTGTCCGGCGGGTACAGCCGCGACGAGGCCAACCAGCGGCTCAGCAACAACAACGGGATGATCGCCAGTTTCTCGCGTGCACTTTCGCAGGGACTCACCGCACAACAAACCGATGACGAGTTCAACGCGATGCTCGACGAAGCTATCGGCAGCATCTACGCCGCATCGTCTACCTGATCTACCAAACGTTCGGACTCGCTGCCGGCCTTTCTCGATGAGCAAGGCCGGCAGCGTTCGATTTGGGATCTCGACTACTTGCGTCCAGCGACCAACTCGTCCAACGATTCGCTGACTGCTGTGCATGCCGCCCGTAACGTTCGATGCGTTGGCAAAATACGTACTTTGCTGGCGACGACTTCGGTGCGGCTCTGCGTCGAGCCGCCGGCACGGTAGAACCGTCGCCGAACCGACCCGACGACAAGGACCTCATCTCCCTGGTTAGCGGCGCGGCTCGGCGGATCACCAAACTGCACGACGGGAGCGGTGGTCGCCGGGTCCGCTCCCTCGCCGCGCACGCGTACCTCGTACTGCGTGAGGATGTCACCAGACGGAAGCGTTCGCTTCACGGGCGCACTCGATAACTGACCAACCAGAACTACCAGGTTGCGATGGGTGGGATCGCCTGACGACAGATCATTTGTCGATACCGCAGAGCTTTCCGCAGGTTGTGGTGAGGACTTCTTTGATTTCGCGGACATATGTTCTCCTTCGAAGCACGCTCGGCCAGTGCGCGAAAGGGCGGACACTCGGAACAGAGCGATGAGTAGCGTTGAAGGAGGAAGTCGGTACCGACGCTACCGCTCCGGTATGACAGTCCGGTGAGACCGTCGCCTCAGACGATCCTATGAAAGTGCAGACAGTCGCGCTGCGGTGTCAGCGAATGCGCCAGGCTGGCGCTGAATCCACCCAAAGAGGTCTCGAGCCCGCGGCGTCCGTCCAGCCCGCTCGTAGAGGTCAGCGAGCGCATAGGCACGCGAAAGATGATGATCCTTTGCCCGCTTCGGCTGCTTCCAGCCCTGCTCCAACAAAACGATTGCGCCCTTCAGGTCGCCCCGATCGGCCATCGCTCCGGCCGCAACAATGCGACCTTCGGTCATCAGGTCTGCACTCGGGGAAGCTGCTTTGAGCTCGTCCCACAGGTCGTCGACGTCGTCCCACTTCTGCAAGGCCCGGTAGCAGTCGGCCAGAACAGGGTGTTGCTCGGTGGTGCCTGCCAGCTCTCGGAACACTTCCAGTTCCTTCGCTGCGTCCTTCCACTTACCTAGCCGGTAGAGGATGAGGCCGTTGAGTTCGCGGACTTCGGCGACGTTCGGTGCATCTTCGACGATTGGTTTGATCGTGCGCCTCGCGTCGGCGAGGCGGTCGTCAGCAAATTCGAGGGCGGCGCGTCCAAGTTTTTCGAGTGCCTTTGGCCCCTTCTCCTTGCCCATCGCCTTATTGAGCGCGGCACCGGTATCGTCGAGCTCCAGCGGCACCTTCGGAAGTTTCGATCGCTCGTTGCGGCGCGGCTTGCGCGGCGCCCGTTTGTTTCCGCGCTCGATGGCCTCCTTGGCTTCGTCGCGAATGCGTTTGTCGATTTCATACTGTTCATGCTCGGGCTCGACGAAACCCGATGGTTCTTGGCGGCCTTCGATATAGCTGGCGCCCTTGCGAGTTAGCGAACCCCACTCGGCCCGGTCGGATTTACGCGAGGAGGTACGACGCGACGGGTCGCCACCATTGCGGCCACGGTTGTCACCCCCGCGAGACGGTCCAGAAGATCGCCCACCGCTCCCAGGACGCCCCGAAGATCCACCTCGCCCAGATGATGAGCCACCCGAAGGGCGGCTGCTGCCACCTTTTCCGCCAGAGCGCGAACCAGAACCTCGAGAATCAGCCACAGCCTCAGGGTACATCGTCGGAATCGCAGGATCGGGCTCCGGCGTTGGGTCAGCCGTCGCAGTACCTCGGTGAGCGTTAGCGAGCTGTCCTTGGTTCGGTAACCCGGACAGCTTCGAGCGTCTCGCTCCACACCCGTTCCATCGCAGCGATGTCGGCCGCCGCGTCGCCGAGGCTACCGCCGTTCCGAAGATGATGTTCGATCTCTCGGGCAACCTCGCTCAGAGCCATTGCTCCGACGGTGCCCGCCGACGATTTCAGCGTGTGGGCCTCGCGTTGGACAATTTCAGCGTCTTCGACGCTCACAGCGCTATCGATCGCAGCAAGGCGTTGCGGAACGTCCTCAACAAATATACCCACGAGATCGGCAACAAGGGCCTCCCCCGCATCACCCATAGCCTCCGATAAGTCGTCGAGTACCGATCGATCAAAGAGCATCGGTGTTTCACCCGGATCCTCAGCAACGGCGTTGGAGTTCGATTCGTTGACCGACTCGCCCACCGCAAGCTCGTGCACCCCGGTCGCCGGTACATTCCGAAGCGCATCGGCGAGCCGTCGCGGCTGCACCGGTTTGCTTACATAGTCGTTCATTCCGCCGGCGAGGAATCTTTCGCGGTCGCCGCTGAGTGCATTGGCCGTCATCGCCACGATCCAAGGCTGCTCCTCGGGTCCGAGTTCTGAACGGATTCGCATGGTGGCTTCTAGTCCATCCAGCTCGGGCATCTGGATATCCATCAGCACCACGTCGTACGGCCTTCGGGCGAACGCTTGAAGAACCTCGAGTCCGTTGGCCACCACGTCGGCGGTATAGCCCAGGTTTCCTAGGAGGCCAAGGGCCACCTGCTGATTTACGCGGTTGTCTTCGGCGAGGAGAATCCTGAGTGGACGGCCTCTTCCTGGCTCGGTCGGCTCGATCTTTCCCACGGCGACATTGCGGGCTTCGCCGTTGAGCTCAAGCATCAATACATCGAAAAGCTGGCTTGCTTTGATTGGTTTGCTTACATAGCTGGATACCGCTGCCCGGTCGGTGATGACCATTCGTCTGCCGAGTGGCGCCATCACCACCGTTGGCTGCCCCTCGAGCACGCCGTTCTCGGTGAGGCTGTCATCAACAATCACCACATCGGCAGGATTAGCCAGGACTGCTAGCCGCAGCGTGTCGGCGCACACAACACACTCGACCTCGGCGCCCCACGTCTCAAGTTGCTGGGCAACGATCTGTGCGGCGCGTGGGTTGGGGTCGGCGATAACGATGCGCGCAGCCGCGAAATCGGCGTGCGTTTCGGAGAAGAACGCCGCGGTGGTGTCGCGCTCTGAATGCAGCTCGACAAAGAAGGAAAAGGTCGACCCCACTCCCTCCGTGCTTGCTGCCCAGGCAGTTCCGTTCATCAACTCGGCTAGTTGCTTGCTGATGGAGAGTCCCAGCCCGGTCCCACCGAACTTCCGTGCCGTTCCGCCATCGACCTGGGTAAACGAGTTGAACAGCAGCGGGAGACGGTCGGCCGGAATGCCGATGCCAGTATCGGCAACGTCAACCGAGATCCGCCATCGACCATTTTGTTCGTGCTCGTCGAGTCCAGCTTCATCACCGGTAACGTCCGACGTTTCGTCCTCGGCTAGGCGGTGGCCGGAAACGGTCACGACGATCTCACCCTCGGCGGTGAACTTGATGGCGTTCGAGACCAAATTGTTGAGAATTTGCCGGATGCGGCCGGCATCGCCAACAAACATGTGCGGGAGGTCGGCATCGACATCGAGGGCCAGCGAAAGCTTCTTCTCCGAAGCGAGCATGGCCACGACTTCGAGTGACTCCTCTAGCTGTGTCCTGAGGTCAAAGGGGTACATCTCTAGATCGAGCTTGCGGGCCTCGATCTTGGAGAAGTCGAGCACGTCGTTGATGACGCTCAGCAGTTGGTCGCTTGAAAGACGGATTGTGTCGATCATCGCGCGCTGATCTGTATCGAGCTGAGTCTCTCCGAGCAGACTTGTCATGCCCACAACGCCGTTCATCGGTGTACGAAGTTCATGGCTCATATTGGCGACAAACTCGCTCTTCGCTCGGCTGGCGTCCAATGAACGCTCGGTCACTACTACCAGCTCTTGTTCACGACGGTGCAGCGCTCTCATTGCCGTTTGGGCGCGTGCCACCGCCGGAGCAAAGACAAACCTCCCAATCAGCAGAAGGGAAAGGAGCACGGCCGCCAGGGTCAGAAGACCTGCCGCCTGTAGCTGCGCAGAGCGCCGGCCACTCTCGGCGCTGTGGTTGGTATGGAGCATCTCAAGCGCATCCACATACCCCGAGCGTGCGAGCTGATGCCGCCCAATCGCAGCATTTCGGTCGGTTCGGGCAACTCGGCCCCAGCTCCCCTCGGTTCCAAGGAGTGCTATTGCCGACGCGGTCCGGACGCTCTCGTCATACGCAGCGTCAAACTGTCCGTCATCGTGGGCTGAGCCGCCATGCACGCTTAAAAACTCGGCATGTGTGGCCTCGAATGTCCCAAGCGCCTCCTCGAGGTCGTCGCTCGAAACCCGTTGGTCGTTTAACTCCCAGACTCCGAACCGTTGCACCTCGACGAGGAGTCGCTCGGCCTGCCAGAGTTGCCGGTCGATTACCAGCACCACGTCGTTCGCCTCACCTTGCGAGCGAACCACCGATTGCAGGACCAGCTGTCCTGAGAGCACCATGGCGGCGATCGCAAGAAGCGCAATGAGAAAGCGGGTGTGAAGCTCGCGGGTGGCCGAGAGCGTTTGCTCGTCATCGGCATCGGCGCCTTCGTCAGTCCCCGACCGCTGGTCCATAAGGACCTCGGCTCCAGGATCTTCATTCAGCGCAGCTTCCACATCCATGGATCGACGGCGTTCGAGGAGTTCTTTAGCCGGCGGGCCGTTTCCATGACAAATGGACTACTTGTCGCGAAACCACAGAGCTCGAATCCACAGAGCTCAAAACCACAGAGCTCAAAACCACAGAGCTCAAAACCACAGAGCTCAAAACCACAGAGCTCAAAACCACAGAGCTCAAAACCACATAGCGAACACAAAAAGCGAGAAGCCCCGGCTGACGAATCAGCGGGGGCTCCTCTTGAGAAATCCGGCGGCGTCCTACTCTCCCAGGGACTGACGTCCCAAGTACCATCGGCGCTATCACGCTTAACTTCCGTGTTCGGAATGGGAACGGGTGTGACCATGATGCTAAAGCCACCGAAACTAGTTGCCTAGTTCAGGCGATTTTTCAATATAACCTGCTGCCGCAAGGCAGGACAGGTATTTGTGTATTTCAAAGGTGTGACCTTCGAATACTCCATAGCGAACACGAACACCAATGATCCAGAAGATCAAAAGTTGCTGGCAGCCGAAGCTGCCATTGCGAAATTGAGTGTAATCCAAGCCCTCGGCCGATTAGTACCGGTCAGCTCAATACGTTGCCGTACTTACACTTCCGGCCTATCAACGTGGTGTTCTACCACGGGCCTTACCCGGTTAACCCGGTGACTGAATTCATCTCAAGACAGGTTTCCCACTTAGATGCTTTCAGCGGTTATCCTTTCCGTACGTGGCTAACCAGCCATGCCCCTGGCGGGACAACTGGCACACTAGAGGTACGTCCAACCCGGTCCTCTCGTACTAGGGTCAGTTTCTTTCAATTCAGTTGCGGCTACAGAGGATAGGGACCGAACTGTCTCACGACGTTCTAAACCCAGCTCGCGTACCGCTTTAATGGGCGAACAGCCCAACCCTTGGGA
>CALGZB010000108.1 GCA_937934655.1 uncultured Acidimicrobiales bacterium
ATAGACATCTTCGCCGATGAGTTCGACGATTTCGTCGCGCAGCGTCTCGAATACCGGGTGGACATCGACGAATGCCTGGTGGTCTTCGGTGCACCACCAGTGAAACTCTTTGCCGCCGTCACCCCAGTCGGTTCGAGTCCATTCGCGAAGCATCATGACGGTGACGCCGTTCTCGTCGACATGGCTCTCGAGTCGGAGCGGCAGCTGCCAGCACACGTCGGGTTTCCAGTCGAGTGGCCGTTCGCCGTGGCGCAGAGCGGCTCGGTGCAGTGCACAGCCGGACCCGCCAGCGAAGTCGGGCGTGTTGAGAAACACGCAGCCGTGATCGGTTTGTGCGGTGAGACGGTCGCCATCGGCGTCGGTGGCGATTACCTGGGGAGCATCGATGAATTGCCAGTCTTCGGCGGTGAGCCGGGAAGCGTGAGCCAGGACTCGATCGTGGTCGTGGTCGTCGCTGAAGTGGGCGCCGTGTGAGCAGCAGCCCTGCTCGAGTTCGGGGGTCGGCGTAGCAAGGATTCCGCTACAGCCATTCCCAAAGATGCAGGACCAGTTGCTTGTGAGAAAGGTGGCATCGAGCATCCAGAGGTCGCCCTCGTTATCTCGGAACGACACCCATTCATGAAGATTGTCCACAGTGTGGGTGTTACCAGTCCTCGGTGGGTTGCTGCTCGGTGAGAAGGTGGGCGGCCTTTTCGACCGCTCGGCGAGCACGGGTAAGCCGCTTCTCGTCGATTGGCATGTCTTGGGCGCCATCCTGGATGGATGCCCGAAGTACCTCGATCGCCCGGTCGGCGAGTTCTTCTGCGATCGACTCGAGCCGTTCGCGAATATCGTCAAATTCTCCGCTCATAGCTACTTTCTACTAGCGATGTACGACACGCCGTGACACCCGGCAAACTCAGGTCTGGTCGTTGATGTAGTCGACCATCTGGCGGAGGCGAGCGTGACTCATGCGATTGAAGCGCATGGTGATGCGATGCAGGTCGAGTCCGTCTTTGTCCTCGATCTCGCTGGGTGAGATGTCGGTACGTTCGATGGTGCCCTCTTCGATGATGTCGCCGAATTCGGTGTTGAGGATTGCCAGCTCGTCGTCGCTGAGTTCGCGGGTGAGGCGCATCACGAGGCGGGAGCCGACGTAGCGGCACGAGTGGTAGGCCTTGTAAAAGCGGCAGATTTCCTCGACGGCCTCATCGACGTTGTCGGTGAGGTGAACAAGGTCAAGGTCGGATTCGCTGATGAGGTTTTGGCCAAGGAGTTCGCTGACCACAAACTCTCGCCAGGTATCCCAGTAGGTGTTCCCAGGAGGGTCGAGCAGCACGACGGGTGCAAGGAAGCTCTTGCCGGTCTGCATCAAAGTGAGGAGCTCGAATGCTTCATCCATGGTGCCAAAACCACCAGGCAGAAGCGCATACCCGTGGGACTCCTTCATGAAGTTGAGCTTGCGGGTGAAGAAGTACCGGAAGTTAATGAGCTTCGGGTCGTCGGCGATGAACTCGTTGGCGCTCGCCTCAAAAGGCAGCTGGATGTTGATACCAAAGCTGTTTTCGGTGCCGGCGCCTTCGAGGCCGGCGGCCATAATTCCGGGGCCAGCGCCGGTCATGACCATCCAGTCGCGAGCGGCGATTGCGGCGCCAAAGTCCCGGGCGCAAATGTATGACGGGTCATCGGGTTGGGTTCGTGCCGATCCAAAGATGGTGCACTTCTTGGCGTCGCGGTAGGGCTCGAACACATGAAAGGCGTAACGCAGCTCTTTGAGGGCAGCGTTGACGAGCTTGAGGTCGCCTCGGCCGACTCGTTCTCGGCCCATGCGGATGGCCGAAACGATGGTCTCGTAGATGAGTTCGTGGTCTTCTGGGGCGCCGCTGATGTCGACGAGTTCTGCGATGGCGCGGTCGATACCGGCGTCACCTGTGCGATAACGGGGGAGAGATTCCATCCCGTGATCCTACGGGCGGAACGACCCTTAAGGGCGTCTACAACCCAGCAACCGGGATTCGGGTGCGAGGGGCCACAACGTCGAGCTTTACGGGCTCATCGATGCGGTTGTAGAGGGTGCCTCGCTGCACGAGTGTGCGGCCAAGCGGTTCGACGAGTTTCGCAAAGTCTTCGCCATCGACCTCTTGGCCATGTTCGGCACCGGCGGCCCGGGAGATGTTCTCGTTGATCAGCGTGCCGCCCAGGTCGTTGACGCCAGCTTGGAGAAGCTGGCGAATAGTGGAGAACCCACCCTTCACCCACGAGCCCTGAATATTGTCGATATGGCCGTGGTAGGCGATGCGAGCAACCGAATGCATGAGCATCATCTCGCGGAAGGTCGGTCCGCGGCGAGCCTTGCGCTGGAGGTAAATCGGCGATGCCATATGAACAAAGGGAAGGCCGACGAACTCGGTGAATCCGCCTGTTTCCTTTTGCAGGTCGCGGGTGCGCACGATGTGGGTGGCCCAGTGTTCGGGCTGTTCGACCGAGCCAAACATGATGGTGATGTTGGAGCGGAGGCCAACACCGTGGGCGATGCGATGGGCATCGAGCCACTCGTCGCTATCGACCTTGTCGGGGCACAAGATGAACCGGATGTCGTCGTCGAGGATCTCGGCGGCGGTACCGGGAAGCGAGCGGAGGCCAGCTTCCATCATGCGTTCGAGGTACTTGCCGAGCGGCTCTTCGAGTCGCTTGGCGCCTTCGGTAACCTCAAGGGCCGTAAAGCCGTGCACGTGCATATCGGGCACAGCGTTCTTTACGGCTCTGGTGACGTCGATGTAGTAGTCGCCGTCGAAATCGGGGTGGATGCCGCCCTGCAAACAGACTTCGGTGGCGCCCATTTCGGCTGCCTCGCGGGCCCGGTCGGCGATGTCGTCGATGGTGAGGAGGTAGGGCGTGCCACGCAGGTTGAGGCTCATTGGGCCTTTGGAGAACCCGCAGAAACGGCACTTGAAGGTACAAACGTTGGTGTAATTGATGTTGCGGTTCGATACCCAGGTGACCACGTCGCCGACAGCATCGAAGCGCAGTTGGTCGGCAACTTCGGCAACCGCGTTGACCTCGGGGTCTCGCGCGGAGAACAGGGTGACGATTTCGGCGTGGCCGACCTCTTCACCGTTTGCTACTCCTTGGAGGACTTCGCCAACGGCACCGCCAGCGCTCGCACGACCTGGAACGAGGATGGGCGGTTCGTTGTTGGAGCCCGAGTACCACTGGGTTGACTCTTCGCCGATGACGAGCACGTCGGCGCCGTCGTTGGCTTTGGCGTTCTCCATGGTCTTCTCGGGAAGGAGTGAGCCTGGGTCGTCGCGGCCCATTGCCTCGGCGTCGGAGCGGTCCATGATGGGGTGGACGAGGTTTGGGTCGAGCCACGTGTCGGAGTCGAGAGCGAACTCGGGGTAGATGGTGAGCCGAGGGGCCAGCACCTTGCCCTGCGCTTCGGTGACCTCCTTGAGGCGGTCGAGGTCGGGCCACGGGCGTTCTGGGTTGACATGATCGGCGGTGACGGGTGAGACGCCGCCCCAGTCGTCGATGCCGGCATCGAGAAGGTCGCCGAAGTCGTCGGACAGGTTGGGTGGAGCCTGGAGGTGGATCTCGGCCGGAAGAATGATGCGAGCCAGGGCGATGGCTTCGAGGTATTCATCGCGTGGGCACGGCGGTTGTTTGTGCATGCCGGTGCCGGCCTTGGGGAGGAAGTTCTGCACGATGACTTCTTGCACGTGGCCGTGGCGGCGATGTGATGCGGCGATGGCTTCGAGGGCATCGATGCGGTCCTGGCGCGATTCGCCGATGCCGATGAGAATACCGGTGGTGTAGGCGATCTTGAGTTCGCCGGCGGCTTCGAGTGTGGCGAGGCGGCGCTCTGGAGTCTTGTCGGGGGAGCCACGGTGGGCGTCGAGGTCGGGGTTGAGTGACTCGATCATCATGCCTTGCGATGGCGAGTACGGGCGGAGTTTCGCGAGTTCGTCCGAGGTAAGGGCTCCGGCGTTTGCGTGGGGGAGCAGACCGGTTTCTTCTAGGACGAGCTTGGCCATCGCGGCCAGGTAGTCGACGGTCGATTCGTAGCCGTGTTCGGCAAGCCACTCTGCGGCTGCCGGGTAACGAAGCTCGGGGCGTTCGCCAAGGGTGAATAGCGCTTCATGGCAGCCGACCTGCGCGCCTGCTTTGGCGATTTCGATGACCTGCTCGGGGGAGAGGTACACGTTGTCGAGCCGGGCTGGAGGCTGGGCGAAGGTGCAGTAGCCGCACTTGTCCTGGCAGAGCATCGTGAGCGGGATGAATACCTTTGGTGAGTAGGTCACCCGTGTGCCGTACTGGCGATCACGAATAGACCTGGCCTCGGCCATGAGCTCAGCGAGCGGCGCTTCCGTGCTGATCGTGGTGGTGTTTCGGCTGGTAATGGTCATGATTCCCCCGATACGGCTGCCGCCGTACTTTGGATATGTTCAGGTTTGATTTCGATCGCGCAGCTTGGACAGTGCACGCCGTGAGTGATTGGTGTGCCACACGTGTCGTGCACGAGCACGTTGTCGTGATGGCCATCGGTGCGCCAGTTCTCGCCCCAATGCATGAGTGCGATGAGTACTGGTGAGAGGGAGAGGCCCTTCTCGGTGAGGTGGTATTCGAAGCGCACCGGGCGTTCTTGGTACTGGACTTTCTCAGCGACGCCGTTGTCGACAAGGCGTCCGAGCCGGTCCGACAGCAGGTTCTTGGCGATGCCGAGATCACAGTGAATCTCGCTAAAGCGCAACTTGCCGCGGAACAGGGCCCGGAGGATCAGTAGCGTCCAGCGGTCGCCGACAACATCGAGCGTGAGCTGGATGCTCGACGTCTCTGGTTGTTGTTCGGTCACTGCGTCCATAGAAATGACT
>CALGZB010000109.1 GCA_937934655.1 uncultured Acidimicrobiales bacterium
GTAGGCCGACATGTGCGGTCGGCTCTCTTTAGCCAACAGCAGCCTCGCCAACGCCCAAAAGTAAGAACGCGAGGTCTGACCCCGCGTTCTTACTTCTGGCGACAGATTCTGGGTTGTTATTGCGATGTATTCGGGTGAGGGGCAGCGGGCTCCTCGTTCGATCAAGGAGTTCGACATGAAGAACATGCAATCTGTGGTGCAGAAATTGACTACGGCTTTGGCCATCGTCGCGTTGACGTTGGTGACCTTTGGCGGCCAAGCCAGTGCAAGCCCGAACGGCTTCATCGAAAGTACTGAAGGGGTCGGATACTTTTACGGCACCTTCAATCAGAGCCCCAACATCGTGCTGTTGGCAGGCGGCGATGTGCAGCAGTTCTGCGACTCCTACCCCGGCGACCCGGGGACAGCACCGGGACGTGTCTTTCTGCGATCCGGTGGTGTCGTCGACATCAAAGTCAACGACAAGAATCAGCCGATCTACCTTTACAAGGTCGACTTCGACGGCGCTCCCGAATGGCTAGAGAGTGTTTGCGGGGCCTACTTCAATGGCCACCCGCTCCCAGCGGCCTTTGCCAGCGGCACCGCAGATCTCAAGGTCCGAGTGACCGTGATATCGGAGAACTATGTCGACGTGTTCAACTCGATCAACGGCAAAGCCACCGGCACCGACGGCAGTCGATACAAAGTTCGAGCGACGGCCGACCTCGTCATCGAAAACGGCATGCCCGTCGGCAACCCCGAAGACTTCGTGGGATTCAAACTGCAGAAGATCAAACGCTGACCGTTGCGTCGCTGCCAGACCGCTGGCGAAGCCCCGTGCTTCGTCAACGGCCTAGCGCGGGTAAACATGTGGGCATGCCGGTCCCCACCATCGACCCCGCTGACGTAATCGTCGTCGGCAACTTTTCCGATGACCCGTTTGCGATCGACGTGGCGTTCGCGTTCGGCCAGTCAGAAGACATCGCCGATCTCATTAGTATCAAAACCTTCGCCAACACCGAGTTCTGCCCTCGGTTCATCAGCGACGAAGCCGACCTAAGCGCCATCGGCGATCAGCTCCAAGGCAAAACCGTCGTCATCGTCAGCACCACAAACCGCATCATGAGTCGCAACAACCTCGCCATGCGCAACCTGCTGATCGCCCGTGCCGCGAAGGACAACGGCGCAGCCGATGTGGTGCTTGTCGAGCCCGACCTCTTCTACAGCGCACAGGACCGCGGCCCTCGCCCAGATCACGGGGTCACCCACTTCGAACGCGACGAGGCCGACCGAAAGAAGTTCGACGGCCAACCGTTTTCCGCCCGACTCTATGCCGAGATGTTGCACCTCGCCGGCGTCGATCGTGTGGTCACCGTGCACAACCATTCGACCTCAGTCCAGGCCGAGTTCACCCGCGTCTTCGACGGCCGTTTTCACAACCTCATCCCCTATGACGTCTACGTCGACTACCTCCGAGAGTCAAACATCGTCGACTACGGCTCGAACGGTGAGGGACTCGCCTTGTGCGCCCCCGACAAGGGAGCACGAGACTTCGTCAAAGAGATGTTCAAACATCTCGACCTGCCCAAGGCGAAGTTCATCATGCTCGACAAAGAACGTTCCGGCGAGCGCGACGTCGAGATAACGCTTCACCCCGATTCGGATATGACCTTCGAAGAAATCCGGGGCCACGACATCGTGTTGTTCGACGACATGGTTCGCACCGGTTCAACAGTGGTGAGCTCATGCGAGTTCATCCAACAGGTCGCACCCAAACGAGTCGTGTTTGCGGTGACACACTTCTATGCGAGCGACGAGGGTCGAGAGAAGATGGCTAATCCCGCCATCACCGAGATCCTCACGCTCAACACGCTGCCCACCGTTCTCAACCGCGACGTGCAAGGCAGATTGCGCAAGAAGATGGTCGTGCTGAAGATTGAGATCTGGCTCGCCCGGCGACTCTGCGAGATTCTCGGCCTGCCGCAGCCGACAGACACCGGCGGGTACAAGATCGATATGTCGTCGAAGAACCCCCGCTTCAAGCAGAAGATCTGGTCGAACGAAGAGCTGGCCACACTTCGCGACTGACGCATTCGGGGTCCTACTGGGGCGGCACCTGGGTCGCGTTCGTGTCGGTCTACGACGACGCCGGAAACAAAGATCAGGACAAAGCAAGAGTGCGCTTTGCCGTGTCGTAGATCTGGCGCCGGTAGCCCCTAGAGCTACTATGCGTCCTCATCACGGGGGCCGGGAATCCGGCAAGCCAGGGGGCACGACGATGAGTGACAGCAAGATTCATAAACGGCAATGTCCGTTGTGCGAAGCAATGTGTGGTCTCGACATCACCGTCGCCGATGGCGAGGTCACCCTCATCCGCGGCAACAAGAACGACACGTGGAGCAAGGGTTACCTTTGCCCGAAAGGCACCGCGCTTGGGCATCTGCACCACGACCCCGACCGTCTGCGGGTGCCGATGATCCGCGATGGCGAGGGTTTTCGTGAGGCCACCTGGGATGAAGCTTTCGCTGAATGCAGTCGACTGTTGCGTGGGGTTATCGACACGCACGGCATCGAGGCTGTCACGGCGTATATCGGTAACCCAACTGCCCACAACGCGTCGCTCGGCCGCTACATCGGAGCGCTCACCGGCATGTCCGGGATGCCGATGATCTACTCGGCTGGCACGGTCGACCAGTGGCCGAAGAATGTGTCGAGCGCCCTGATGTACGGCGCAACCTGGAGCATCCCTGTTCCTGACCTACCCAACACCGATCTGATCATCATGATGGGGGCCAACCCTCATGCCTCACAAGGCAGCATCATGGCGTGCGCCGACGTGCTCGGACACCTCGATGCAATCGTCGAGCGCGGCGGCGAGGTCATCGTGATCGACCCCCGACGCACCGGTACTGTCGATCACGCCACCGAATGGCTACCTATCGTCCCCGGCACCGACGCTGCGTTGCTCGCCGCGGTCTGCAACGAGTTGTTCGCCACCGACCGAGTCGACCTCGGCGCGGTCACCGATCAGGTCAAGAACCTCGATCAGGTGCGTGTCGCGGTCGCTCCGTTCACGCCCGACGCCGTCGCCGAGAGTTGCGGCATCTCCGCCGATCGCATTCAGCGCCTCGCCACGCAACTCGCCGACACCGACCGAGCTGTTGTCTACGGACGCATCGGCACCTGCAATCAGGAATTCGGAACCCTCGCATCCTGGCTGGTTGACGTGGCCAACATCCTCACCGGGCACTTCGATATCGAAGGAGGGGCCGGATTCCCCGAACCCGTTGTCACACCCCTCGCCAGCCTCTCCCGTGCCGATTCTCCCGATGGCTACACGTTCGGGCGTTGGACCAGCAGAGTGCGTGGCGCTCCGGAAGTTTTGGGACAGGTGCCCGTTTCTTGCCTCGCCGAAGAGATCGATACGCCAGGCGCAGGCCAGCTGAAGGCACTTATCACCGTCGCCGGCAATCCGGTCATCAGCGCTCCGAATGCCGAGCGACTCGACGCTGCTCTGCCGTCGCTCGAATGCATGATTTCTATCGACAACTGGATCAACGAAACCACGCGCCACGCCCACGTAATCCTTCCGGGCGCATCGCCGCTCGAAGCGTTACAAGCCGACGATCTTCTTGCCTCGTTTGCTGTTGCAACACCGGGCCGCGTCTCGCCGCCGGTCTTCGAGCCACCGACTGGCACCGTTCCCGAATGGCAGATACTCCTGCACCTCGGCGCAATCTTTCTCGGCATGGGCGACTCGCCCGACCTCAACATGCTTGACAACGGCTTCACCGAGGCGGTTGTTGGCCAACTGGTCGCCGACAAGCGGTCGGCCGCCCATGGACAAGACGCGGCAGACATTGTTGCTTCGTACGCTGGATCCGACCGGCCACAGGGCGTCGAGCGGTTCGTCGACATCCAGAGTCGCACCGGCCCGCACGGCGACGGCTATGGAGCGCGACCCGAAGGACTCACCCTCGACAAACTCCTCGCCGAGCCAGACGGCATCCTGATCGGGCCGATGCCTACCGGCCGAACTGCCGACGTTGTTCGCCATGGCGACGGCAAGATCGATCTGGCTCCGCCGTACATTCTCGCCGACCTCCCTCGACTAGGCGAACGGCTAGTTCGAGACGATGAAGGGCTCTTGCTTGTCAGCCGCCGTCACGTGCGCTCAAACAACTCGTGGATGCACAATGTTCGCACGCTGGTAAAAGGCAAGGACCGGTGCACTTTGCTGGTCCACCCAACCGACGCTGCAGCGAGCAACCTTACCGACGGGGCGCTTGCGACAGTCCGGTCTGAGCACGGCTCGCTCGAAGTTCCTGTCGAGATCTCCGACGAGATGATGCCCGGCGTAGTCTCGCTGCCACACGGTTGGGGCCACAA
>CALGZB010000110.1 GCA_937934655.1 uncultured Acidimicrobiales bacterium
CGGCCGCGCCGCCGGGCTCGATATCGATGCCTTTGCGCCGCGCCTCAGCTTCTTCTGGGCTATCGGCATGAACTTTTTCATGGAGGTCGCAAAGATGCGGGCCGGCCGTCTGCTTTGGGCCAAGTTGGTCAACGAGTTCGACCCGAAGAACCCCAAGTCCACGTCGCTTCGCACCCACTGCCAGACCTCGGGCTGGAGCCTCACCGCCCAGGATGTGTACAACAACGTTGCGCGCACTTGTGTTGAAGGAATGGCGGCGACGCAGGGTCACACGCAGTCGCTGCACACCAACAGTTTCGACGAAGCCTTGGCGTTGCCCACCGACTTCAGCGCCCGAATTTCACGCAACACGCAGCTCTTCCTGCAACAGGAAAGCGGCACGACCAACGTGGTCGATCCGTGGGGCGGCAGTTACTACGTCGAGCGCCTCACCTATGAGCTTGCCGCCAAGGCCTGGGGTCATATTCAAGAGGTCGAGGCCACCGGCGGAATGGCCGAAGCCATCGAAGCCGGAATCCCCAAGCTGCGCATCGAAGAAGCCGCAGCTCGCACTCAGGCGCGTATCGACTCGGGTCGTCAGCCGGTTGTTGGCGTCAACAAGTACCTGCTCGACGAGAACGAAGACATCGACGTTCTTAAGGTCGAAAATGCCGAGGTACGTGCCGACCAGATCGCCAAACTCGAACGGCTGCGGGCCGAACGAAACTCCGACGACGTCATCTCGTCGCTCGAGGCGCTCACGAACGCCGCCGACCGGGGTGAAGGCAACCTCTTGGCGCTTGCCATCGAGGCAGCTCGTGCAAGGGCTACCGTCGGAGAGATCAGCGACGCACTCGAGAAGGTCTATGGCCGGCACGTCGCACAAACCCGCACTATCTCAGGGGTGTACAGCAGCGAAGTGGGACAAGCAGACAACATCACCGCCGTGCGCACTCAGGTCGCCGACTTCGAGGCCAACAACGGCCGACGTCCACGAATCCTGGTGGCCAAGATGGGCCAGGACGGCCACGATCGCGGCCAGAAGGTAATTGCTACCGCGTTTGCCGACCTTGGCTTCGACGTCGATATTGGTCCGCTCTTCCAGACCCCGGCCGAGGTCGCCCGCCAAGCCGTCGAGAACGACGTGCACATCGTTGGCGCTAGCTCTCTTGCCGCCGGTCACCTCACGTTGGTTCCCGAACTCAAGGCCGAACTCGCGGCACTCGATCGCAGCGACATTCTTGTTGTGGTTGGTGGCGTCATTCCGCCGCAGGACTTCGACGAGCTCCGGGCTGCCGGCGCTGCAGCGATCTTCCCGCCGGGAACAATCATCGCCGATGCTGCCGGCGAGTTGCTCGAGCAACTGGGGTGAGTCTTCCCGATCTCGACGAGCTAGTCGAAGGCGTTCGAGCTGGGAACCGGACATCCCTGGGTCGTGCCATCACCCTGGTCGAGAGCAGTCACCCTGACCATCTTTCTCATGCCCAAGATCTTCTGAATCGGTTGCTGCCATTCAGTGGCGATGCGCACCGAGTCGGTATTACCGGTGTCCCTGGCGTCGGGAAGAGCACGTTTATCGAGTCGCTCGGAACCAACCTGACTGCTGCAGGCCATCGGGTTGCGGTGTTGGCTGTCGATCCAACAAGCACCCGCACCGGCGGAAGCATCATGGGCGACAAAACCCGGATGCCTCGCCTGGCCATCGACTCGGCGGCGTTCATTCGCCCGTCTCCGTCGTCGGGCGCATTGGGCGGCGTTGCTCGCTCTACTCGTGAGTCGATTGTGGTTGTCGAAGCCGCTGGTTTCGATGTTGTACTGGTCGAGACGGTCGGCGTTGGCCAGAGCGAAACGCTTGTGGCCGAGATGGTCGACTTCTTCTGTGTGCTCATGCTTTCGGGTGCCGGCGACGAGCTGCAAGGTATCAAGAAGGGCGTGCTCGAGCTGGCCGACATGATCGCCGTCAACAAGGCCGATGGCGACAACGAACTCAAGGCTCGAACTGCAGCCCGCGACTACCAAGCGGCGCTTCGGCTTACGCATCCGGCATCACCCAACTGGACCCCGCCGGTGCTTACCTGCAGCGGTTTGGCCAACGTCGGTCTCGACACGTTGTGGGATCAGATTCAGCTGCACCACAAGCTGTTGTCTGGGACCGGTGAAATCAGCGAGCGTCGCCGCCAACAACAGCTCGACTGGATGTGGGCCCTCGTCGACGACCAGTTGGTTGCCGCGCTGCGAGCAAATTCCGGGGTGCAAGCAATGGTCGAAGGCCTAGAAGCCAACGTCCTCGCCGGCACAACCACACCAACCGCCGCAGCCCTAGAACTCCTAGCAGCCTTCAACAACCGCTAACCCACCCCCCGTTCTGGTCGAAATAATGGTCGCTGGAGCAACCATCTTTTCGACCAGTTCGACATGCTCCCGTTCTGGTTGAATATGTGGTTGCTGGGGCAACCATCTTTTCGACCAGTTCGAGTTTTCGGCGGTGGACCGTGGGGCCTCGAAGTTGCCATCGGGGCCGATCTACTGCGAGCTGGCTGCGGAACGCTGCGCAGCGAAACGCCACACCTTCAATCCTTCGCGTTCGCACTTTCGCTCACGTCGTGAGAGCGCGTCGCAGGCAGGCCGTCGTTCCCACCCGTCGTCGCTCGTCGAGAGCGGGCTGGCTTTGAGGTGGTCGGCGATCTCACGGGCGTAGAGCTCCACATCCGTGGCGATGAGGAGAAGTCCTCCGGGGCGAAGGCAGCGATAGACATCTTCGATGAACTCCGGTGTGAGCAGCAACCGTTTTGCGCGGAGCTTTGCGTTCCACCACGGGGTGGGAAAGAGGACTTCGACAATGTCGAAGCTGCTCGGCGGGGCAACGTTCGCAAGCACAGTCCTCGCATCAGCACGCCACGCAAGCAGATTGTCGAGTCCGCGTTCTTCACCGCGCACCGTCACACCGTGCACCCGCTTGCTGCGCACCTCCAGTCCGGCGATGCGCCAGTCTGGGTTGCGCTCAGCCGTGTCGAGGATGCGTCGGCCGTGGTCGAAGCCCACCTCAACAAGACATGGGCCCGGGCCTTGAAGAAAGTCGACGAATCGTGCTGCCTCATGGCGGTACTGTGGCTGCTCGAACAGTCGACTGCCGTTCAGGGTTCCTCGAATATGACGGGGTGCGCCCATGCAATTGGCTTACCACGACATGGCGCCCAGCGAGTCGTCTGGCTTCGAGATGATTCGAAATCCAGATATCTTGTGACGTCGGGTCGAAGCTGCTCGTGCATCGCATCGAAGAAGGCCTGATCGACTCGAACGAGTCGTCTCTCACTCACTCGTTGATGACTCGGCCAGACCTGAGGGACTGCGAGCCTCACGAGAAGTTCGGCCTTAGCGCTGTGCTACCTCACGAGACGCCAACGATGACGGGCGAGCCGGATGAGCGCTGTGCTACTAGCTATTTGCTGTGGCGATCCGCCCTGTTCGATGCCAGAACGGCCAGGCATTGTTTCACCGCTGGAGCGGAAGATCTGGACCAGTCGAAAGGTCCAAGGTGCCATGAAGAAATCGGACACTCGCTGTTACCCACCACGACCAGAGATGTACGAGCTCGCTAGGGAGCTGCTCTGGCACTTGCTCTGACACTTGGTCTGGCACTTGCTCTGACACCTGGTCTGGCACTTGCTCTGGCACTTGCTCTGACACTTGCTCTGGCACTTGCTCTGACACTTGGTCTGGCACCTGGTCTGGCACCTGGTCTGACACCTGGTCTGACCCCGGGTCTGGCGCTCGGGAATGATTCGGGTAGACAACAGGCATGAAACACGTTGCTTCCAAACGCCTGGCTGAACGACCTTGGGTACCCGCCGACTCTGAAGCGCTTGTGGCGAGAATTGCTGAGGTGACCGCTGGGTCTGAAACGTCGACGATCGATGAGCGGCTCCACGAGTTGATGGGGGACAACCGCCGCATCCATGAGGCCGAGTGTCTTAACCTCAACCCGGCCACCAACGTGATGAATCCCAAAGCCGAGGCTGCGCTGTCTTCCGGACTTGGGTCGCGGCCATCGCTTGGTTACCCAGGCAATAAGTACGAGATGGGGCTTGAGGCGATCGAAGAAGTCGAGATCATCGCCGCCGAGTTAGCCGCCGATGTCTTCAAAGCACAGTACGCCGAGGTGCGCGTCGGCTCTGGAGCCCTCGCCAACCTCTATACGTTCATGGCCCTTGCCGAACCTGGTGACGCCATCATCGTTCCGCCTGCATCGATCGGCGGCCATGTAACCCACCACTTTGCCGGCGCCGCTGGTCTTTATGGCCTCGACATTCACTATGCGCCGATCGACCCCGATCGTTACACCGTCGACCCCGACGAGCTGCGCATGCTGGCCGAGGAGGTCCAGCCAAAGATCATCACGACCGGCGGGAGTCTCAACCTTACGCACCACCCGGTCGACGAGATCCGAGCGATCGCCGACGATGTTGGCGCCAAGGTGCTTTTCGACGCCGCACATTTGTCGGGTCCTATCGCTGGTGGATCGTGGCCAAACCCGTTGTTGGAGGGCGCCCATGTGATGACGATGAGTACCTACAAGAGCCTGGGCGGACCGCCGTCGGGCTTGTTGGTCACCAACGATGCGGTGATCGCCGAACGGGTTGATGCCATTGCGTACCCAGGGCTCACCGCAAACTTCGACGCCGCCAAAACCGCTGCCTTGGCTATCACGATGCTCGACTGGAAAGCCGAAGGCGCCGCCTACGCCTCAACGATGAGCAGCGTGGCGTCATTGCTGGCGGCTGAACTGGAAACGCTAGGTGTGCCAGTGCACTCCACGGTTGACGGCCACACCTACTCGCATGCCTTCGCTATTGACGCACGCGAGTACGGTGGCGGTCACGAGGCCGCACTCCAGCTTCGTCAAAGCAACCTGCTCGCGTCGGCGATCGGGCTCCCGGTTGACGACGGCGCTGGCCTTCGAATCGGCCTGAATGAACCGGTTCGCTGGGGAGTCTCCACTGAGGACGTACCCGAGCTCGCCATGCTGATTGCAGCGGCGCTCGAGGGTTCGGACCCGCAAGCAACAGCCGCCAAGGTCACCGACTTCCGCAGCCGTTTCCAGACGATTCACTTCATCCGCTAAGGCGCTCGGCCGTTACCGATCGATCGCCGAGTCGTCAGGGACTTGTGCCTTCTTGACCGATGCTGCGATAACCGGAATCTCGTCGTCGGCGAGGGGCTGCATCCACTCTTTGCGAGCTAGCGCGGCTTCGATGAACGGTGCCAGCTCGGCTTCCTTCTTTGCGATGCGTTCGGCCTCACCGGCGTGGAATTCGGGCATGACCTCGCGAGCGAACATTTCGAGCGATGCGCAGATGTCCTCATGCCGGTTCATGCCGGCCTGCTGAATGAAGATCAGCTGATCGACCCCGGCGCCGGCGAGATCCCGAAGGTGTCGACGCGCATCGTCGGGGGTGCCAATAGCTGATGCATACTCGTCCCCGCTATCCATGGCCTTGGCGATGAACTTCTCGGTTGCGTCGTCGCCGCGTGCCGCCTGAAAGTCGTCCCACAGCGACGTGCGACCAGGAACACAATCCTGGGTAACCATCGCCCCGATCGAGTAGTTAAAGAACTCGAATCCTTCTCGACCCCGACGAATAGCCTCGGCTCGGTCTTCGTGGAGTGAGAAGCCGGTAACGAGTGCAATGTTGGCGTTTACGGTGTGCCCGAGCGGCACACATTCGTCGCTCTTAATGATGTCGTAGTAACTCTTGACCCAATGCTCTGCCTCGGTCGCGTCGACGAACGAGAAGGCGAGCGCCCCAATCCCGAGACGAGCGGCGAGCTCAATGGTCGAGCGGTTGGTGCACGCAATCCACATGGGAGGATGCGGTTTCTGACTGGGCTTAGGCAACACGTTGCGGCACGGCATCGAGAAATAGTCGCCGTCGAAGCCTGGGTAGGGATCGAGTGCCATCATGTTGGCAATCTGACCGCCGGCCTCGATACTCATGGCGCGCTTCTCCCTGGCCGGAATGTCGAACCCACCCAACTCCATGCGAGTTGCACCTTCACCAATGCCGAATTCGACCCGGCCGCGCGAGATCAGGTCGAGGGTGGAGATTTCCTCGGCCACCCTTGCCGGGTGGTTGTATGCAGGCGGCGTCTGTTTGATGCCGTGCCCGATGCGAATGTTTTTGGTGCGGGCGGCACAGGCAGCGAGGAAGACCTCGGGGGCCGAAGAGTGCGAGTACTCATCGAGAAAGTGATGTTCGACGGCCCACACATGGTCGATGCCGAGTTCGTCGGCCAACACGACCTGGTCGACCGCATCATTAAGAAGCTTCTCCTCAGCCCCTTCATTCCACGGCTTTGGCAACTGGTGCTCGTAGAAAATTCCGAACTTCATAGTCGACCCCCATCGAACGAATTGGGTTTCAAGCTAGACGAACCCGTGGAGACCCGGAAACCTTCAAGGTCCCAAATCTCGTGACACAACCCCACAGAAATTGTCGCCCGGTGTCACGAGACTTCGAAGCGCTAGACGGCGCCGCCGGAGATTTCGATGTCGAAGGCGGTGATGTAGGACGACTCGTCGGACAGGAGGAACAGTGCGGCCGATGCGACTTCGTCGAGCGACCCGTATCGCCGCATTGGAACTGCGCCGAGCATCTGCTCGGCTACTTCGGCTGGATTATTGGAGAAGTACTGACTTGGCGTCGATGCCTGAAGCTCGACCTGTCGGTCCCACATTGCGCCAGGGCCGATGAACGCTGGGCTGATCGAGTTCACTCGAATCGAACGGTTGGCTAGGTCCTTTGCGGCCGTCTTGGTGAGCGCGATAACGGCCGCCTTTGAGGCGCTGTAGGCGGCCATATTGGGGGCGCCGCCATGAGCCATCGATGCGGTGTTTACGACGGCTCCCGGTTGGTCAGCGGCGATAAGTGTCCGAGCGAAACTCTGGAGCACCAGGAACACCCCGGTGATGTTGATGTCGAGCACCCGGCGAAAGTCGTCGACCTCATAGTCGAGGATGTTCGAAAACTCGCCCTGGTAACCGGCGTTGTTGAACAGCAGATCGGCGACGACACCGTCGCCGGCGAGTGTCTCGAATGCTTCGGCAACGCTTTCAGCGTCGGTGACATCGAACGGCGCGATGATTGGATCCAGCTCGGGTCGAACCGATGAGCACAACGCTGCAGTCTGCTCGAGGCCAGAGCGAGCGGAGGGCAGATCGGCCAACACCAACCGAGCGCCGCCGGCAGCTAGCCGAACGGCTGTGGCTCGGCCGATATCGCCAGAGGCGCCGGTGACGAGAGCCGTGCGGTCGGCAAACACCGGCTGAGTAGGCGTGGGTTCGGAGGTTGTGTTTTCGGATGCGGGCTGCATGAGTATTCCCTTGTGAATGTGCGGAACGAGGTCTGAGTCTGGCTAGTGAGAGGTGCGGGCGTCGGCGAGCGGTGCTACGGCAAACAGCAGTGCAACGGTGGCGAACAGGCCGCCGCCGAGGACCATGGTGAAACCCGTAGAGGTTGCGCCAAAGAGGGGAGCGGCTGCCAGTGCGCCGACGGTTTGGCCGAGGCGAGCAGACGATACCCAAGCTGCCATCACCACACCTCGTCGTTCGGGGGTCGCTACCGAGGTTGCGACATCTTGAAGCGTGGGAATGATTGCTCCATCGCCAAGGCCGTAGAGAAGTGCTGCCAGGATGATGACCAGAACCGTCGGAGCGAGCCCAATCCCCGCAGCAGCGACGGCGATGAGGGTGCTCGAAGCAACCAAGATGCCTCGAACCGGGAACGCCTTGCGGATACGACCGAGGTTGAAAGCCACCAAGGTTGCGCCGATCGACGGCGACGAGAGCACCAAGCCGCGGGCGCCCGGCCCAAGGCCGAACTCGCTTTCGAGGTGGAGCGGGAAGGTGGTGAGAAAGACGCCGAAGATCACAACGAAGAGCAAAAAGACACCACCGATGACCGTGAGAACAACCGGTGATCGCAGCTCGATGGCCGTATCGCGGAGTTGTTGGCGCACGGTGACGGTGGCACCAGGCCGGTGTACCGGGAGGACTCGAATCCCGGTGGCGGCAACCAGCAGACCAACCGTGGTGAGCGCAAGCGACCAACGCCAGTTCGTTACCTCGGCAATGAGCCCCGACACCGAGGGAGCAAGCACGAGTCCCAGCGTGAGTACCGCCGAGTTCCGGCCGACCAGCGTGCTTCGTTCGTTGCCTTCCCAGTTATCGCCGATGAGCACAACGGCGAGGTTGATAAGTCCGGCCGAACCGGCTCCCTGAAGCAATCGAGCGATGAGAAGTGTCTCAAAGGTGGGGGCAAGTGCCGAGGCGATACCCATAAAGCCGAACAACCAGAGGCAGGGAAGAAGGGCCTTACGGCGGCCGAACCGGTCGGCGACGATGCCGATGATGGGTGCAACAACAATGCCTGGGAGCGGACCAGCAGCCACAAGCAATCCGGCTCGGCTTTCGGGCTGGCCAAGGTCGCGCAGAATGTCAGGGATGTTCGGCGTGAGCATCGTGTTGGCCAAGATGCCGGCCATCGTCACCGAGTAGATGAACCACAGCGGTGGACGGTTGTCATTCATCGAGAGGTGAGGCTTGCACGTAACGAGCCTGGGGGCGGAACCGCAGCGGCGCTTCTTTGTATTCCTCGAGTGCATGGGCAAGCCAACCCACGGATCGGCTGATGGCAAAGACCGCTTCGCCGGCTCCCGCGGGCATACCTGAGAGGTAGGTCAACGAGCCGAGCGCATAGTCGACGTTCGGAAGCACCGAGGCCCGGGTGGTGACGGCATCTTGAATCTCGCTAATCAACGCCAATCGTCGCGTCGATTTTGCCGTTGTCGATGCGAGCGTTTCTTCGAACAGAACCGGAAAGCGAGGGTCGCCGGTGCGGTACACCGTGTGGCCAAACCCCGGCACGCGCTCACCCCGCCGCAGAATCTCACCCACCGCTTTGGTTCCCGAGTCGAGTTGTTCCGCACGTTCCAAGAGGCGATGAACCTCGCCGCTTGCCGCTCCGTGGAGACGTCCGCCCAGCGCGCCAAGCCCTGCCGCAACGACCGAATACGGGTCGGCGCGGACCGAGGCCGCCACGCGTCCGGCAAAGGTCGATGCAGCGAGTCCATGGTCGGCCAGCAGCACGAGTGCGGTGTTGAGTGCGGCTTCTTGCGGCCTTGTGGGCGCCTTGGGAGCGAAACGTACCCAAAGGGAGCGGGCGAGCGGTGTGCCGTTCCCTACCGAAACGTTGGCGGGTAGTGCGGTGATCATGGCGATAATGAGCTGTTGGCCTGCTGCGGCAACCGCGCTGGGGTCGAGATCGAACCGGAGTGGGTCGCATGAAGCGGCGATGGCGACAGCAGCTCGGAGCCGATCGATGGCTAGGGCATCGACCGGGAACACCCCATGCGAAGCGATGACTCGCGAGCGGGTGTCGGGCTCGATGCGCCACGGCTGCTCTCCAACCTGCCAGATCATCTCGGCGACTCGTTCGAACGGCTGGTCGAGATAGGCGCCGATTTGTCGGCCGCGAAATCCGAATGCTCCGGACTCGACCCGGGTGATGCTCGACGAGATTGCGGCTGAGACCTCGCCTTGGCGATCGCGCCGCCGTCCTTTGACAAACCCGTCGATCTCGTCGGGGTCGAACATCGAATGTTTGCCGTCGACCGCCCGCTGTCGGCTGAGCTGGCCTCGGCTGACGTAGGCGTAGAGCGTCGACTTCTTTACGCCGAGTCGAGCCGCGGCCTCGTTGGCATCGATGAGGTCAGTATTTGGCGCCACAACAGTCCTTTCCGACCTGATATTGATCGTATCAATGTTGACGAAATCAAGATTGTCAATGTACTCCACCGATGACACGTTGGGAGAAGACCTATTCGTTCTCGAGGAGTAACCAATGCCCACAACTGTTCCCAGTCTCCCCAGCCTCCCCAGTGTTCCCGCTGGTTTGAAAGGCGTTGCTGTTGCCGACACCGAAATCGGCTCGGTCCGGGGAAACGAGGGGTACTTTCACTACCGAGAGTTCAACGCGACCGAACTTGCGCGAACACATTCGCTTGAAGAGGTTTGGCACCTCCTGCTCGAAGGCGGCCTGCCCTCCGCCGACGAGCTGGCGACGTTTCGAGCTGAGATCGCGACGGGGATCGATGCCGACGCGACGCTCTCAGGCGTCATCGACATCGTGGCTGCAACCGACGCCGCCCCGCACGCTGCGCTCACAAGCCTGGTGCCGCTCCTGGGGTCGTTTGCCCCCACCGTCGACATCGACCATGCGCAGCGCCGTCACGACGTGGTGCAGGTAGCTGTGGCGATCCCCGGTTTGCTGGCGGCAGTTCACCGTCGCCGAGTCGGTATGCAACCCCTCGCGAGCGACCCGAGTCTGGGGTACGCCGCGAATTGGTTGTACCGAACCTCGGGTGTCCGCCCGACGCCCCAACAGGCCCGTGCGGTCGAGCAGTATCTCATCGCCACCATCGATCACGGGTTCAACAACTCGACCTTCGCCACCCGGGTCATCACCAGCAGCGGCGCCGATGTCGCCGCTGCGATCGTTGGAGGGGTCGGGGCGCTCTCGGGGCCGCTTCATGGTGGGGCGCCGCGTCGGGCCATGGCGATGATCGAAGAGATCGGCGAGCCGGACAACACCGAAGCGTGGGTGGAGAAACGGCTGGCCGACGGCGGCAAGATCATGGGATTCGGCCACGCCGTCTACCGGTCCGATGACCCGAGATCGACATTGTTACGTGAGACCGCCAAGTCGTTTGTTGACGATCACCCCGATTCGGAACTCATCGAACGTGCGCTCGAGATCGAGCCACGAATCCTCAAAGTGCTTCGTGCCCACAAGCCCGAGGCGACAATCGTGACCAACGTTGAGTACTACGCCAGCCTTGTGCTGCGCCTGGCCGGACTTTCGCCGGAACTCTTCACACCGACCTTTACGGTGAGTCGGGTGCTTGGCTGGACCGCCCACATTCTTGAACAAGCGGCCAACAACAAGATCATCCGCCCGTCAGCGTCCTATGTCGGGCCCGCCCCGGCGCCCTAGACACCCGGCGGCGTCGAAAAAGAGCAGTGGGCCAGACCGTCGTTGGTCTGGCCCACTACCGGTTTCTTCACACAGCTCTTGCTTCACCCGTCGCCGGGAGATTTCTTTACAGAAGGGTTTCGGGAACCGAGGTTCCGAACCCATCAAAGTAGGCCTCAAATTGCCGACCCAATAGACACATCATTTCGACCCAACCAACCAGGCTGTCCTTATCGAAACAACGTGGTTGAAATGTTCCCGTTAGCGAAAACACCGGACGGAAGAAACTTCCTGAACGGACCAGCGTTACTTCCTCGCTGAGCTCGGTCAGCGCTGCGGTAAGGCCTTCAGCATGTTTGCGGTTCGGCGCTTCGAAGCGGTAGTCGAGTACAAGCGGGGTCGTCTCGTTCACGCCACGGTCAGCGAGCAGCGACCACGTGTCTTCGGTCAATGACCGGTGACTTGCGAGAAGTTTGGCGAAGGGGTCCATAGGTGAGTCCTGTGTAGGGTCACCAAAGGCATCGGCGCCCAAAACTCCTCGCTTTAGAGCGATTTACGATCTTCAAACGTCGATTGGCCACATGGCCCGGCTCATTCGGCGCACGCCTGCCGCTGTGCCGAGATCTCTGTCTAGATCGCTGGGGGTTCGTACCACCTGCGTTTGGGTGTCTCAACCATGGTGGCTTCGGCGACCGCAGCGGGTTTCCGGCGAGCGGTTCCCCAGGCCGCAGCAACGCCTGCCAAGGCTCCAAAGAGATGCCCTTCCCAGCTGACCTCGCCCGTTGGAAGAAGGCCAAAAACCAGCCCCCAATAGAAAAAGCCGGCCACCAGAGCCAGAGCCACAGCCTTGACACTGCGCTCGAAGACGGCCGCGCCAACCAGGTACCCGAGGTAACCGAACACCACGCCGCTAGCGCCAACGTGGTTCCCGGTGCGAGCCAGAAGCCAGGTAGCGGCGCCCCCGACGATGATGACGGTAAGCGTCACTACGAGCCACGTGCGAAGACCCCGGAGAGCGACAAGGCCGCCGAGCACAAGGAAGGGAATCGAGTTTCCAATGAGATGCCCAAAGCCCACGTGCAGCATTGGCGCCCACAAGATGCCGTCGATGCCATCGACCTGACGGGGGTGGATACCGCCAGCTTGGAGCCAATCGTCGAGAAGGAACCCGTCGACGATTTCGATCACCCACATCAACGCCAACGCGCCGACCAACCAAATCAGCTGCTTGGGGATCGCAAAGGACCGTCCTGGTGCCGGGGTGGTTTCCATGAAGGCAATCGTAGTTGACGGTTCTTGCAACCTCGATGGAAAAAGACGTCGGGGTGGCCCGAAGGCCACCCCGATCACTCTCGGTGTAAATTCTGAATTTGCGGGTGTTAGAAGTCTTCGTCGAACCCGACGTCGCCCTCTACGCCCACCTGGTACGAAGCAACGGTGCGCTCGAAGAAGTTGGTGAGCTCCTGCACATCTTGGAGTTCCATGAATGCGAACGGGTTCTTGACGTTGTACTGCTTTGGCATTCCGAGCTGCTGGAGACGCTGATCGGCGATGAACTGCAGATAGGTCTTGGTGTCGGCAGTCGACATGCCAGACACACCTTGTTCGAGGAGGTCTTCGGCGAAGGCGTACTCGGCTTCGACAGCTTCGTCGATCATCTCGGTGATCTGGTTGGCGAGGTCATCGTCGAAGAGCTCGGGCTCTTCCATGCGCACGGTGTTTACAACCTCAAGCGCAAAGTTCATGTGACCGCTCTCGTCGCGGAACACCCAGTTGGTTCCGGCAGCCAAACCGTTGAGCAGGCCTTTGGAACGGAGGAAGTACACGTAGGCGAACGCTGCGAAGAAGAACAGTCCTTCGATGCAGGTTGCGAAACAGATGAGGTTCAGCAGGAATTGCTTGCGATCTTCTTTGGTGTGGAGTTCGTCGAGGTGGTTGATCGAGTCGATCCACTTGAAGCAGAACTCGGCTTTCTTGCGGATCGAAGGAATGTTCTCCACTGCGTCGAAGGCCGCTGCTCGCTCGGAGAGTTCAGGGATGTAGTTGTCGAGCAGCGTGAGGTAGAACTGCACGTGCAGCGCCTCTTCGTACAGCTGACGTGACAGGTACATCCGAGCTTCGGGAGCGTTGATGTGCTTGTACAGGTTAAGTACAAGGTTGTTGGAAACGATCGAGTCGCCGGTAGCGAAGAACGCGACCAGACGGCTGACGAGATGTTTCTCGGCGGGGAGAAGCTTGCGGTCAAGATCGACCAAGTCATCGGAGAAGTCGATTTCGTCGACGGTCCACGTGTTCTTGATTGCGTCGCGATACATGTCGTAGAAGACCGGATAGCGCATCGGGCGAAGCGTGAGATCGAAACCCGGATCGAGGATCGACTGCTGCTTGCGGAGAACCTCCGGAGCGGGCTGGCGCACCTCGGGATCGAGGTTGCGGGCGAGTGCGTCAGCTTGGAAAGGCTGCTGCGGGAAGTGCGGGTCGGTCATTGCCATTGCTTGGATTTTTCTCCGGGGAAAGTTCGGATTGGGAAAGGATTGATCGAAACGAATGAACGGCGACGGCTAGTCGCACGCCTCACAGGTCTCTGGGTTTTCAAGCGAACATGCAATCGCTTCGGCGTCGGTGAACGACTTCGATGGCGGCGGCGTGGGTTCGATGGTTTCGTCGACACCAGATGTCGTTTTGTTGATGCGGGTCGCTGGGCGGGAACGGAGATAGTAGGTGGTCTTGAGTCCCATCTTCCAAGCGTGGAGGTACATAGAGCTCAATTTTCCGATTGTCGGAGACTCCATGAAGAGATTGAGCGACTGGCTCTGGTCGATAAAGGCGCCGCGCTCGGCTGCCATATCAATGAGCGAGCGCATTGGGATCTCCCAAGCGGTCCGGTAAAGCTGGCGAAGATCGGCCGGAATTTCTTCGATATCTTGGATGGAACCTTCGGCCCGCTTGACCTTGCTGGCCATGTCGTCGTTCCAAAGCCCGCGTTCTTGAAGATCGCGGACAAGGTAACGGTTGATCTGCAGGAACTCGCCCGACAGCGTTTCGCGCTTGAACAGGTTGGACACCTGAGGCTCGATGCACTCGTAGCAGCCAGCGATTGACGCGATGGTTGCGGTGGGAGCGATAGCGATCATGAGCGAGTTGCGAAGGCCGAATTCGGCGATGCGAGCCCGCACGGTGTCCCAGCGTTCGGTGTCAGTGGGGGTGACGCCGGCAAGATCGAACTGCAGGTCGCCCTTGGCGGCCCGGGTCTGTTCGAAGTTGGGGTGAGCGCCATTGGCCTCGGCCAATTCGGTGCTGGCCCAAAGAGCGTTGAAGTAGATCTCTTCAGAGATCTTTGCGCTGAGCGCACGAGCTTCGTCGGAGTCGAAGGGCAGACGCATCTTGAAGAAGACGTCTTGGAGGCCCATGAGCCCGAGACCGACAGGGCGCCACGCCATGTTGGACGTGCCGGCTTCTTCGGTTGGGTAGAAGTTGATGTCGATAACCCGGTCGAGGAACGGCATTGCCGTGGCAACAACACCGGCAAGGCGGTCGAAGTTAAACACGCCGTCTTCGACGAGCGAACCAAGGTTGACCGAGCCGAGGTTGCAGACAGCGGTTTCGTCTTGGCTGGTAACTTCGATGATCTCGGTGCACAGGTTAGAGAGGTGCACGACGCGAGGTGAGCCGTCAGCGTTGGTGCCGCCGGTCTGGTTGCAGCGCTCGTTGCTGGGATCCTTGAAGGTCATCCAACCGTTGCCGGTTTGTGCGAGCGAACGCATCATCTTGCTGTAGAGATCGCGAGCAGGGATCTGCTTGACGAAGAGACCTTGCTCTTCGGCTTCGATGAAGGCCGCTTCGAACTCGTCGCCGTACATGTCGGTGAGGTGCGGGACGACCTTGGGGTCAAACAGTGACCACTGCCAGTCGTTCTCGACCCGTTTCATGAAGAGGTCTGGCACCCAGTTGGCAAGGTTGAGATTGTGGGCTCGACGGTTATGGTCGCCGGTGCCTTCGCGCAGGTCGAGGAAGTCTTCGATGTCGGCGTGCCAGGTTTCAAGGTAGACACAGGCGGCGCCTTTGCGGCGGCCCCCCTGGTTGACGGCCTGGACGGAGCTATCGAGGGTCTTGAGCCACGGGACGATGCCGTTTGAGAGGCCGTTGGTTCCAGCGATGAGCGAGCCCTTTGCCCGGACACGGTGCCAGGCAACGCCGATGCCGCCAGCAAACTTCGAGAGGCGAGCGATATCGGTGTAGCGCTTGTAGATGCCTTCGAGGCTGTCTTCTGGCGATTCGAGCAGGTAGCACGAGGACATCTGCGGGTGTGCGGTACCCGAGTTGAACAGGGTGGGGCTCGAGGCCAGGTACTGCAGCGACGACATCAGCTTGTAGAAACGGATCGCTTCGTCGGGGGTGGTGGCGAGGCCACAGGCGACGCGCAGAAAGAAGTACTGCGGCGTCTCAAGGACATTGCGCTCGAGCGGATGACGCAGGAGGTAGCGGTCATAGACCGTGCGAAGGCCGAAGAACTCGAAGAGGCCATCTTGGTCGTGATCGATGGTGTCGTTGAGCTTGCGAGCGTTGAGGTTGACGAACTCGAGGACGTGATCGCCGATAAGACCGAGACGATGGCCGGCGGCGACCGACTGGGAGAACGAGTGAATGTCCTGGTTGCGCACCTCTTTATCGATGGTGGTGGCGAGCAGGCGTCCGGCGAGGCGGGAGTAGTTGGGCTCTTCGACAATGAGTGAGGCGGCGGTGCGGATGGAGAGCTCATCGAGCTCTTCGGTGGTGGCGCCGTCGCGCAGGCCGCTAATGGTTCGGGTGGCGATACGCATTGCGTCGACGCCGCCAAGGCCTGAGGCGCTTCGCTCGATGGCACGGACGATCTTGTTGAGATCGACCTCCTCAAGGTCGCCGTTGCGCTTCTCGACACGCATGGTGCCGATCGTGGCAGCGTTGTCTGCTTTGGCATCCGCAGCGGCGGTGTCGGTGATGGTTTCGGTACGGTCGTCGGTGACAGCCATGTGGGAGGGGCCTTCCCTGCTGGGGTCGTGCAGTGGGGTGTGAAGTTCGGGTGCGTAGATACTGAGTGCGTAGGTATTTCATGATCCCGAGCGCAGTCCGCTACGCGAACTCCTCACCGCCTGTTGTCGTGGTTGTGAGAAACAACCAAATGACAGGGGCATAACTACAGCAATGTGGTTTACCCGGGAAGGACAATTACAGCCTTGTAATTACGTCTGCGTCAAGTGGAACTAGGGCACAACCTGTGACCGACCACGTACGGTGAAATCGCGTCATTTCACTGCTGCTATTGCAGCGAACGGAATTTCAAGATTGTCGTTATCCGTACCACTCTAGGTAGCGGCGCCGGGTGCGCGAATTCGCGAAAGTGCATCTTGGCAGACTTGGTGAAGCCCCTTGGCAACCAGAATCAGGCAAACTACAAAGCTTGGGCATTGTGGTTGCGACAACCTATTGACCAGCCCATTGGCCGATCCATTGGCAGCACAAGAGCCAACACAAGAGCCAACACAGCAGCGCACGTCTCCCGCGAGCGAAGCGCCAGTTCAGCGTGCTACGGACCTGGCACCCACCGTGCGGCCCGCCACATTGGAGATGACGTGGCGAGCTTCGAGGGCGGGATCGATCTCGCGCAGCGATACGCCGCGTTCGGTGAGGCCGTGTTCGGTTAACAGATGGAGCACGGCAACCTCGGCGGCGATGGTCGAACCGTCGTGAGCTTTCAGTGCGAGAGCAAATGGGGGAGCGTCGGCCGGCCGAACTGCAGCAAAGAAAACGCCCGCGGCCCCGGTCTTGATGGCGAGTTGATTAGGGGTGGCCAGCATGGCCTGGGTGCACAGCCGATCGGTTCCGGCGACGAGATGAGGATGGCGCATCATCGCCGTTGCGATCTGCTGGCACGCGCTATGGGTTTCTGTGTCGCCGGGTCCGTCGGTACCGCCTGGGACGAACCACCAGGCGCCTCGCGCAAACTCGACCAGCGATGTTGCGAAAGCCGGTATTCCGCAGCCGTCGATGCCCATGGGCTGATGCTCGAGGTCGGCGCCAGTGAGCGTGGCGATGGCATCGCGAACCGCATGCTGTGCCGGGTGGTCGACGCCGATGTAACCCGACGTTGGCGCCCCCAGATGTTTCGCCACGGTGAGAAAGCCTGCGTGTTTTCCCGAGCACATGTGGTGCCGCTGGTCAGGCGTGATTCCGGCTGCGGCAAGTTGGCGGTCGCGAGTCGCCTGAAATGGTCGCATCACACCGCATGCCAAGTCGGACTCGGTGCACCCGATCCGTTGGAGCCATTCGCTGACTAGCTCCACGTGGTCGTCCTCGCCATTGTGCGATGCGCATGCCAGGGCCAGATGACGATCGTCCAGACCAAAAGCCTCGGCCGCCCCGGTGGTGACGAGCGGAACCGCTTGGAGGGGCTTGGTCGATGATCGGCCGAATACCGGCGAATCGATGTTGCCCGCCGATGCTCGCACACCGTCGGCGTCGACCACGACGTAACTCACGTGGTGAATGGTCTCGGGTATATCGCCGCGGGTGGCGGCGATGACGAGGGGGAGAGAGGGGGACGACACAGACGAAATACTACCGGTTGGAGCGCCTAGGCCATATGGCTCACAAGGTCCTCGACGTCGCCGATGGATGACAGTGAACTCCAAACTCGTGAGACCTGTAGGCCTCCCTGTCTCCGCTGCCGCCCCTGTCGCCGCTGCCGCCCCTGCCGCCGCTCTCGTCGCCGCCATCATTGTCGCTCTTCTCGCCGGGTCGATGGCCACCCTGCCAATCGCCGCCTCAGCGTCGGCGCAAGCCACCCGCTCGCTCATCGTCGTCGGCGACAGCATCGTGCTGGCCGCCAGCGAAGAGCTCGTCGCCTCGGCCCCGTCCGAATGGAACGTGCAGATCGACGCCGAGGTATCGCGGCCCACCAACGTTGGCCACGACATCGTACGTGGCAACCTCGCCGCAATCACCGACACGCTCGTGATCGGCCTCGGTGCCAACGACGCCGCATCCCCCGAGATCTTCCGAAAGCGTGCCTCGGCTCTGCTGGCCGATGTGGCTGCCGTTCCCCACGTCTTTTGGATTGAAATCGCCGAAGTGCGTGACTACTACCCAGGTGCCAATGCCACGATACGAGACCTCGCTGCCGGCTACCCGAACGTCTCAATTGTGCCGTGGACCGGATTGGCCACGGGCACCCCGGGCCTGACCGCAAGCGACGGTCTGCACCTCACCGGCCCCGGTCAGCAAGCTCTCGCCGACTCAATACTGTCGCTTGTGGTGCAAACCACGCCGCCAGCCTCAACACCGATCGCCGACCTCGAACCGTCATCTGCAAATCAGGACGTGGTACCCACAGCACCAATCGTGCCGGTTATCGAAGCTGCTCGTCTGCGACTCATACTCTCCCCGTTGCTTGCGGCCCTTGGTCGATTGCAGTCGATGGTGAGCTACACCGTTCTCTTCCAGTAGACGGCCCTCCCGGGCTCTTCTTGTGGCGGCCCTCCCGGGCCGTCCTGCGCAGTACTCTTTCGGCGTGAGCAACGAACAAATTCTCGACGTCGACCTGCTGGCATTCGAACAGGGCACCACCGATCAACGGCGAGCCGTTGTCGACGGTGCCATGCAAAGCCTCAAGACCGGCTTCGTGTACACACAACACGATCTGTCCGCGGACATGCTCGACACCGCCTATGGCTACCTCGAACAGTTCTTCTCGCTTCCGCAGGAACAGAAGGACCGCTCGATCGTTCCTACCGCAAACGGCCAAACCGGCTACACCCCACTCCTTGTCGAGACTGCGGCGTCAGCCGATGTTCCCGACTGGAAAGAGATGTTCAACTGGGGTGCGCCGCTGCCGGTGGGTCATCCGCTGCGAAAGAAACTTCCGCATCGATACAGTCCGCCCAAGTTTCCCGACGACCTGCTGCCTGGCATCGGCGATGTCATGCGTACCTTTCACGACTCGGTGTATCAGCTTCAACGTCGGTTCTTGAAGATCATCGCCGTCGGCATCGGAGCGCATGAAGACTTCTTCGAGTTCATGCTGAAAGACGGGGCCACCCTCACCCGAGCGATCCACTACCCGGCGATGGAATCGGCGCCCGGCGCCGAGCATGTATGGGCCGGCGAACACGCCGACATCAACCTCATCACTGCACTGCCGAGGTCGACGGCCAAAGGTCTTCAGGTAAAACTTGAAGACGGTTCGTGGATCGACGCTGCTCCGCCAGCAGGCGGTGTCGTCATCAACACGGGAATGATGCTCGAGCACCTCACCAACGGGACGATTCCGCCGGGACGTCACCGGGTTGTGGCCGACGCTGAGCAGCCTGGCGATCGTTACTCCGTCGTGCAGTTCTGCCACCCCACGCCATGGACCATTTTGTCGCCCGTCCCTACGTGTGTCACCGACGAGCACCCTCTTCGGTACCCATCGATCACCGCGAGTGACCGGCTCGAGCAAGTCATCTTCGAGATCAACCTGGTCGAGGATGGTCGTCGAGTAGACGGCGAGATGCACGATTCGGCCGAGGCCAACCAATCGGAGAGCTCATCGTGACGGGGCAATGAGTTGGTTCCGGGTGTCGACCTTATTTCGTCAGCGGCGTCAGCGGCGTCGGCTGCGGAGACAGGGCTTTGGTACTTCCGGGACACTCGGAGTTCAGTGCTCGGAGCACGGGGCGATCCTGGTAGGTCTCGAGCACGCTGAGCGTTGCCGTCTTCAACGGGAACAGGCGTCCGTTGCTCGCCGGGAGTTCGAGCCACCGTGCAATGAGGATGGCAAGGAAGTGGCCGTGGGCAAACACCACCGTGTCGGTCGCGTCGGTTTCGGCCGCAGCGGTTCGGAGCTTTGCGAGGAACCGGTCGGCTCGAACCCCGACCTCTTCGACCGATTCTCCGCCGGGAGGTCGCTGAAGCCACTTCGAGAATCCGGGGCTTTCGACGACGATGTCCACAGTCCTCCGGCCCTCATGTTCGCCATACGCCCACTCCATGAGGTCGTCGTCGACTGTCGCACCGGGGAAACCCGCAAGCGATGCGGTGGTGGCGGCTCGCTGGAGCGGACTCGTGAAGGCTTGGTGGAAATCCCACGTGGCCAGGACCGAGGCGGTTTTGGAAGCTTCGGTCTCGCCGTAGTCCGTGAGGGGTAGATCGGTCCGGCCGGTGTGTTGGCCAATCTTGGACCACTCGGTTTCGCCATGTCGGACAGCAACGATTCGCATCGCTCTACCTTTTCACGAATCCGTTCGTGTACCGGGCCTTCCACGAATCCGTTCGTGTGCCGGGCCTTCCACGAATCCGTTCGTCCCTCGGGCTTTCCTCGAAACGTTCGTGCCGCGGGGAGAAAGGTTCGATCGGGCGATGATCTTTGCGCCCAGCCTATGAGTAGGCGGCTCCCATGCACTAGATGTAGTGAAGAGGTATGGCGTCCGTCGTTTCCTCCTGACCCTTTTCTCGGGTTGTCGCTACCCGATGCCTACTTTGGGTAGTTACTATGGCTCAGTTCCCCACTTTTCGTGGAAATCACCCCCTCTTTCTGGTACTAATCGTGAGTATGCCCCCCTTTCGTTTGTTCGTGCGCTCTCTCTTTGCGTCGTTGCTCGCTTTGGCAGTGGTCGCTGCATCCGCGCCCGCGGTGCAGGCCGCCGATGGACCCGATCCCGCTGACCCCCGTCCGGTAATTTGGGGCGTCACTGACTCGGTGTTCTTCGATGTCGCGCCGTGGCTCGACCAACGCCTTCCTGATCATCGGCCGATCATCCGTGGTTTCCCCGGACTTCATATTCGTACGGTGGTTGGTTTGCAGCTCGATGGCTCGACCCCCAATGCCCCCGGCCCGGGCGTGTTTGATGGCGACGGTGTAATGGTGAACGATGCGCCGCTGCGCGACGACATCGTTGTGATCGCTCTCGGCTACATGTTTTGGGGCGACGATGCGTCGCAGCCGGAACGCTACGCCGCGTGGATCGACGAAGTCCTGACCCACACCGATGATGCCCGGCGGGTGCTGTGGATCCGTCCGCGACGCTGGGATCGTCCGGGCTCAAGTGCGTGCGGTGCTGGCACGGGCAACGACTGCAACGACTACATGACCACCGTCAACGCCATGCTCGATGACGCTGCGGCAAATCACCCCAACCTCGAGCTTCTTAATTGGGGCGCCGAAATCCAGGGCCACCCCGAGTGGATCGCCCCAGACGGCATTCACCTCAATGGCAAGGCTGACGGGACCTCCGGTGTGGGTGCCATGGCCGACTTTGTTGCGGACGCCATTCTCGAAAGCCCGTTTCCTCCGGCGCCTGAGCCAGAGCCAGAGCCTGAGCCGGAACCAGAGCCTGAGCCGGAACCAGAGCCTGAGCCAGAGCCGGAACCAGAGCCGGAACCGGTGAACCAGAAGCCGGTGGCCAAGTTCACCAAGGTCGATATCGGGCCCAACCGAGTGCTCTTCAAGGGCTACGTTTTTGATCCAGACCACGCACGTACGGTGGCAGCGGTTATTACCGTCGACGGCAAAAAAGTAAAACGGTTCCAGGCAAAGCGCCAGTTCAACAAGCTGACCGTGCGCACCAACGCGAAGTCGAATGACCATGGCTTTCGAGCCCGGATCAAGACGCCGGAACCAGGGCGTCACCGCATCTGCCTGCTTGTCGGTCAGGCCAAGATCAAACGGGCCTGCCGCACAATCGTCATCCCGTAGTCTTGTTTGGGTAGCGGTCCGGTCTTCGGCATAGTCCGGGGGTGTCCTGGGCGTAGTCCATGGGCGTCTTAGACGTAGTCCAGGGGCAGGGCCGTGGTCTGTTTGATCTTCTCCATCACAAACACGGTTCGCACGTCGTAGAGATCGACGGCTTTGATCAGGCGCTTATAGAGCAGGTCGTAGCTATCGATCGATGGCACCATGACCCGGAGGATGTAGTCGATCTCGCCGCTGGTTCGGTATGCCTCGACCACTTCGGGAAACGTGTCGATGGCGGCCTGAAACTGGCTGAGCCATTCTGCGGTGTGGTTGTTGGTGCGGATTTGCACAAGCGCGGTGACGCCGAGGTTGACTGCTGCCGGATCGACGAGAGCCACTTGGCCCGTGATGACCCCTGACTTTTCCAGGTTCTGGATGCGGCGCCAGCATGGGGTTGCGGTCAGGCCGACCTGTTCGGCGATCTCGCGCGCCGACAGGCTGGCATCCTGTTGAAGCAATTGCACTATTTCCCGATCAACTTCATCCACAATAGAAGAATACCGCAGATTCGTAGGCAAATGCGCAACAATCTTGCGCAAATTGGCGAATAGGTCGCGATATGCGCCAGATAACTCTGAGTGGAACGGCGTACCTTTGAGGCATGGCAAGCATGAGCTATTTCACGGCCCACCCAGAATCCGAAGGCGAGACCTACAGCGAACATTTCGCCGTTGCATTCGGGTTCTCGCGTCAGTTGATCGGTGCCGGAATCGCCGCCGCTATCCATGCCGTCCTGCCAAATTTTCATACCACCACGGCAAGTCAGCGCATCCACCAGTTGCATCATTGTCTTGAGTCCGGCGACCGCGAAGCGATCAAGAAGCCAGGCTCATTCGTCTCACCCTGCGCTGAAGAGTTGAGCGCCGCGAGTTAGCGCTAGCGATGAGCCTAGATTTGGCCTTCAGAAGCCGAATCAGCATGCCGATGTCAGGAGCATAAGAAACACGCTCGTTAGGCTTTGTATGAAACGGTTGCAAACTCACCGCAAGCTCGGCGCACTCGTCGTCGCGGCCACCCTCCTCGGGTTGGTCGTCGTCGCTGGGTACTTCGTCGTCGAAGCGTTTGAGGAGCGTGACGCCGCAGATCACGCCGCCGACTTGCAGGTTGCGGCGCTCAATGTGAGCGCGATGACCCTCAACGGCGCCAATGACTCTGCTCTTGAAGGTGGGGTTGGTTGGGCCTGGATCGCCGAGCTCCGGTCCGATCCGACGAACGCTCTTCATTCGCTTTCGGTGGATGAAGCGGCGGCGACGGTAAGCGAGCTCGACACCATTGCCAACCACGGGGAGATGCTCCTGCGAGGCGAACCTGTCGCGCGGAGCGGCCACCGTCATGAGGAACTCCAAGGGTTTCTCGCCGAGGCTGTTGAGCGCTCGGCCGACGATGCCGTGCTGGCAAGGCGTCAGGCGTACGGCGCCGTCGGAACCGTGTTAGCGGTGATGATTGCTTTCTGCATTGGCATGCTCCGGCGCCGGTACCGGCGTCAGGCGGTTGTGGCCGGACAACAAGCGCAGGCCCACGAGGGCAAACGGCTGCAACGATTGTTGAACGACTCGCCCGACATATTTCTCGTCATCGACCCGGCCGGACGAAGCACCTACGAGTCGGCGTCGGCCGCCAGGCTTCTCAGAGATGAGTCCAACGCTGATCGACTGGTCGATCGCTTGCTGGCCCGAGCGAGCGAACGCGACCGCGACCGCCTCGGCAAACACCTTGGAGCGCCGTCGGTGGCAGGTGAAACGGCCGTCTTTCAGCTGACAGATCTCGAGGGCAACAGCGGGTGGTTCAACATTCGAGTCTCCGACCTAACTGCCGATGACCTCGTCGCCGGCCACCTGATAACCGTGAGTGAAATCTCGCGTGAGGTCGAACTGCAAAACGAGCTTCGGACTCAGGCAGAAACCGATCACCTGACCGACCTGCCAAACCGGCGCACGCTTGACTCCAGCCTCGAGGTGGCGGCAGAGCTGGCCCGAACCTCGGCGTCGTTGGCAGCATTTGCGATCCTCGATCTTGACGGCTTCAAAGAAATCAACGACTCGCTTGGTCATCAAGCGGGTGACGAGATCTTGATGAAGGCCACGCAAAGGCTGGCGACCGCGCTTCAAGGGGCCGACATTCTTCTTCGCCTCGGAGGCGACGAATTCGGTGTCATCATGATCGGTGTTAGCAGCGCCGACGAAGCACTGGGGCGCAGTCGGCACCTTCTTTCCGTCTTCGATGAACCCTTCCAGGTGCAGAACCATCGACTCGAGTTGCTTCGGGCCAGCGTTGGTGTGGCCGTGGCAGACCCCGCTGACTCCGGGGAAGACCTGGTTATTCATGCCGATATTGCGATGTATCAGGCAAAGCGAACCGGCGGGTCGACCGCAGTGGTGTTCGAGTCGTTCATGGAGGACGAAGCGTCAGCCAATGCAAGCGTCACTCGTGCCCTGCGTTCGGCGGACTACGACGAAGAGTTTCACCTCGTGTTTCAGCCGATTGTCGATGCAACCTCACGTGAGGTCGCCAGCCTCGAAGCATTGCTCCGATGGGAAAGCCCGCTTCTTGGTCGAGTCGGTCCAGATGTGTTCATCCCGCTTGCTGAAAAGGCGGGCGAGATTTGCCGTATCGGCGGCTGGGTGCTCCACGCGGTCTGCGCGCAGCTCTCGCACTGGATGCAAAGTGGGCTCGATGATTCGGTGACCGTGTCCTTCAACGTCTCGGCCCGGCAATTGTCCGATGACCGCTTTGTCTCGGAAGTCCTCAGTACGGCGAAGGCTTGGGACATTCCTCCCGGACGTCTTGTGATCGAAGTCACCGAGTCATCGGTAATCGAAGACGACGGCGTGGCAACCGGGCGGCTCTCAGAGTTGCGAGCGGCTGGTTTCAAAGTGTCGATCGACGATTTCGGTTCTGGCTATTCCAACCTTGGCCAACTCCTTCACGTACCGCTCGACAACATCAAGGTTGATCGGTCTCTTCTGCTCACCCTTTCGGACATGCGCGATGCAATGGGGGGCGATCCGACCATGGCGTGTTCAGTGATGGAGGCGGTTGTATCGATCGCAGGTGTGCTTGGAGCCCCCGTAGTGGCCGAAGGGGTTGAGACCGAAGACCAACTTGCGTCGCTTGCGGCATCGGGGATCACCTACATTCAGGGCTACTACACGGGTCGCCCGATGGAACCCGAGCAGGCCGCTGAGCTACTGAAACTCGCAGGCGATGCCCGCCCAAGCGGCCTACCGATCGACCGGCTCGCCGCCTAGCTGCAAAATCGGGTGACGCAGTGGCAAAAATTACAGGTGCGGTGGGGACGAATCCCCACCGCACCAGCCCCGCCAATGCCTGCACCAATTGGGACGAACCAGCACAGGGGGTAGCGGAATCGTCATTCTATTTGCGAAATTCTGCAAGCGTGTGCAGATCTTGTGCATGAATGTGCAGATCGGCTACCGTCTGATGGCATGCCATCGTCACGGGTCACCATGGTCGAAGTCGCTGAACGGGCGGGGGTTTCGCACTCCACGGTGTCTCGGGTGCTCAGCGGCGCAGTAGGTGTTCATCCAGAGACCCGCGACGTGGTGCTCCGAGCCGTGCAGGAAATGGGCTACACCGTCAACAGCGGCGCTCGGTCGTTAGCTGGCGGCCGCAGCAGCGTCGTTGGTGTGGTGGTCTATGACTTTGAAAGTGTGTACGTGGCCCGATTCGTGACGGCCATGGAGCGTGTTCTGTCGGCGGCGGGTTACTCGATGTTGCTTGGAAGTGCGCAGGGACGAGATGTCGATCCGCACCCTCACATCGCCCAGTTGGCGCAACATAACATCTGCGATGGACTCATCTTGTTGTTCCCGGGCTACCACCGGTCTTTCCTCGATGAGCGAAACCGGCAAACGCTTCCCTTTGTCCTCATCGACCAACCCGGCTCACCAATTGCCGACTCGGTGTATGTCGACAATTACGGGGGCGTGCGGCAAGCGGTCGAATACCTCGCCGAGCTCGGTCACCGCCGAATCGGCTACATCGGTGGTCACATGATGACCGCGGCAGGCCGGCACCGCCTCGATGGTTTCCGCCAAGCCTTGCACGAACTTCAGCTTGATACCGATGAGAGGCTCCTCGCCGAGGGCGATTTTCGCCAGCCGGCGGCCTACGAGGGGACTCGACAATTTTTGGCACTCGATGACCCGCCCACCGCAATCTTCGCCGGCTCTGACGACGCCGCTGTCGCCGTTATTGCGGCCTGTCAGGAACAAGGGTTTGAGGTTCCCAACGACATGTCGGTCGTCGGGTTCGACGATCTTCCGCTGGCTGAGCTCGCCCGGCCACCCCTCACGACGATTCGTCAGCCGCTCGACCAAGTGGCCGAGCGG
Organism: uncultured Acidimicrobiales bacterium; assembly: GCA_937934655.1. Lineage (GTDB taxonomy): Bacteria > Actinomycetota > Acidimicrobiia > Acidimicrobiales > SHLQ01 > CALLQB01. Next base: position 26,112 of record CALGZB010000110.1, read on the forward strand.
GCGCTCGAGCAACTCATCCGTCGGATCGAGGAACCAAAGCGCGGCTTTGAAGAGCTTCGGTTGGCGACAACGCTTGTCGAGCGCGAGTCGACCGGGCCGCCGCCGGCCCGGCCAAAGAGCGTTCGCAGCTAAGAAGAAACCCGAAAGCTTACGGTTACGTCGCCACCGGCAACCGGTCCGGTTGACGTCGTAGCGTCGGAAGGAGCGGCGGCAAAGGTGATGTCGGTGCCGAGCACCTGGTCGGCCACGTATCCGTCGTGCGCCTGAATTGCCGACACGATGCTTTCTGGGCCTTCGATCCAAAGTTCGATTCGATCCGTAACCACGAGATCGGCTTCTTTGCGGGCGTTCTGGATAAACCGCACAACGTCGCGAGCCACGCCTTCGGCTTCGAGCTCCGGGGTGAGGTCGGTATCGAGCACAACGACTGCGCTACCTGCGAACGACTTGTTCTCCGGCAACGCCCCAACCGAGACATCGTCGGCCGATTCAATAGCCATCGTGAAGTCGCCCTCGTCGAGGGTGTACTCGCCAACGGTGACGCTGCCGTCATCGTTCGCGGTCCAGTCGCCGGACTTCGCTGCCTTGAATACCTCTTGGACCGCGCCGCCCAGTTTGGGGCCGAGCGCCTTGCCATCGGGTCGAAGCGAGAAGGTGGCGTGGGCGCTGAGGTCGTCGCTAAACACGATGTTCTTCACGTTTACCTCATCGGCGATGATCGCGATGAACGGTTCGAGCGCTGAGGTGTCGGCGCCGGCAACGGTAAGTGTGTTGAGCGGAAGTCGAACCCGAAGGCCAGCATCTTCTCGGAGGCGCAGCGCGGTGGAGACAACGTCTCGCACTCGGTCCATCGAAGCGACGAGCTCCGGATCGTTTGGAAGCGATTCGGCATCGGGCCAATCGGCGAGATGAACACTTTCGCCGCCAACCAGGCCACCGTAGATCTCCTCGGTGATCAGCGGAAGGAACGGCGCTGCCGCCCGAAGGAAGGTCGTGAGCACGGTATAGAGAGTGTCGTAGGCGGCCTGCTTGTCGGCGTCGCTTGCGTCGCTTGCGGGAGCCCAGAAACGGTCGCGCGAACGACGGATGTACCAGTTGTTCAACGCATCGATAAACCCGAACAATTCGTTCGTTGCGCCGGGTAGGTCATAGGCGTCCATGGCTGCGGTGGCGCCTTCGACCATCGTGCGGGTCTTCGCCAGGATGTAGCGATCGAGGACCTGCGTGGAGTCGGCGCTGAGTTTCGCCTGATAGCCGTCGATGTTCGCATACAACGTGAAGAACGAATACGCGTTCCAGATTGGCAACATCACTTGGCGGGTGACGTCGTCGATTCCCTGGTCAGAAATCCGGGCATCGCCGCCGCGCACGATGGGACTGCTCATGAAGTACCAGCGGAGCGCATCGGCGCCCTGTTTGGTGAAGATCTCGTTGGGCTCGGTGTAGTTGCGAAGCTTCTTCGACAACTTTGCGCCGTCGTCAGCTAGCAAGATGCCGTGGCAGATCACGTTCTGAAACGATGGTTTGTCGAACAGCGCGCCGGCCAGAACATGAAGCGTGTAGAACCAGCCGCGGGTTTGGTTGATGTACTCGACGATGAAGTCTGCGGGATAGTGCTCGTCGAACCACTCTTTGTTCTCGAAGGGATAGTGCGCCTGAGCGAACGGCATGGAGCCCGATTCGAACCAGCAGTCCAAGACCTCGGGCACCCGGCGCATCATCGACTCGCCCGTTGGGTCGTCGGGGTTCGGGCGAACCAACTCGTCGATGTAGGGGCGGTGCAGATTGGTCGGTCGCACGCCGAAGTCGGCCTCAAGCTCGTCGAGGCTCCCGTACACATCGATGCGCGGGTAGTCGGGGTTGTCGCTGCGCCATACCGGGATTGGTGAGCCCCAGAATCGGTTGCGGCTGATCGACCAATCGCGTGCGCCCTCGAGCCACTTACCGAATCGGCCGTCTTTCACGTTGTCGGGAACCCAGTTGATCTCCTGGTTGAGTTCGACGAGTCGGTCGCGAATGTCGCTGACCTTTACGTACCAACTCGGCAGGGCGCGGTAGATGATTGGCTCGTCGGTGCGCCAGCAATGCGGGTAGTTGTGGACGTACGAATCGTCGCTGAAGATCCGATTGACGCCGTTGAGGTCCTTGAGAAGTTTGATGATCTCGGGGTTTGCCTCGAACACGTTCATGCCGTCGAACTCGGTGATCTCGGCGGTGAAGCGGCCTTGGTCATCGACCGGCACGACCATGCCCATGCCGTTCTCGGTGGCGATGCGCTGATCGTCCTCTCCGAAACCGGGTGCGGTATGCACGATGCCGCTGCCTTCGGCGGTGTCGACAAAGTCACCAGCCATGACGCGGAACGCGTTGAGGTCGTCGCGATCTGCGAAGTAGGGCAGAAGCGGCGCATAGGTGCGTCCGACCAGGTCGGCGCCTTTGATGGTGCCGTGTTGCGTGGCGCTCTCGAGCTGTTTTTCGTAGGTGCCGAGTGTGGCTTCGCCCAGTACGTAGTACACGCCGTCAAGTTCCATGATGGCGTAGTCGATGTCGGGCCCGACGATGAGACCCAGGTTCGACGGAAGCGTCCACGGCGTCGTGGTCCAGGCGAGCATGCGCATCGGACCTGGGTCGCCAGGAGATTCGGTGAGATCGAAGGCGACGGTGACCGCCCGGTCCTGACGGGGGCGCGTAGCGTCGTCGAGCCGAATCTCGAAGTTGCTCAGTGGGGTCTCTGCCGCCCAGGAATAGGGCATGACCTTGTTGGCCTCATAGATGAGGCCTTTGTCCCAGAGCTGTTTAAATGCCCAGATCACCGACTCCATGTAGTTGAGATCCATGGTCTTGTAGTCGTTGTCGAAGTCGACCCAGCGCGCTTGGCGCGTGACGGTCTCTTCCCACTCTTCGGTGTATTGCTGCACCGAGGTGCGGCATGCTTCGTTGAACTCTTCGATGCCGTACTCGGTGATTGCTACTCGGCCCGAAACGCCTAGTTGTTTCTCGGTTTCCATCTCGGCGGGTAGGCCGTGGCAATCCCAGCCGAACCGGCGATCGACTCGGTTGCCGCGCATGGTTTGGTAGCGAGGAACGACATCTTTGACGAACCCGGTGAGGAGGTGGCCGTGGTGGGGGAGGCCATTAGCAAACGGAGGACCGTCATAGAACACGAATTCCTGGTCGGGTGACCGATCGGAAATCGATTGGGCAAACGTCCCCTCGTCCTTCCAGCGCTCGAGAATTCGGTTCTCGATGCCAGGAAAGTCGGGTTTTTCAACGTGAGGGTAGGGCGAGTCTGCCGGCGAGGTCATAGCCCGTCAGGCTATCGCCCCTACGAAGGGTTGGATTCGTTGGGCCAAACCGTTGTGTCGAGAAGTTCAATATCGGCCGCGTCATGTTCGGCGTCGGCGGAATGGTCACGAAGATCCCAAGGACTCTCGCGATCGAGGACCGTGTCGAGGAACTCAAGCGCAGCTAAGCCGGCTTTGACCTCGTCGCCGAGGCACGGATCGAGTTGTGCCTCTCTCCACCGATTGAGGATCGCCTCAGTGAGTGCTGAGACCGCGTCCATCCGTTGAACTTTCGAAAAATCTTCCACTACTGGTCCGCCAGTCTCCCGCCCGGGAATCATGCTGTTTGTTTGGGGTTTAGTGTCCGTCGCCACATCACAACCGTCGGCACAAACAATCGCGATGTGAACAGAGTAGCCAGGGTTTTCGCGTTCCGTCGTCGCGATTGTTTCGGGTCCGTTTCGAAATGTTATGGGTCAACCTTCTCTGGCAACACGGGTGCCATGATGCAGAAAGTGGATAACCGGGACGAAAGTAACATCGAGGCGCGCCGCGAAGGCGAGGCGGGTCTGGACGGCAAAATCGAGGCGGGCCTCGAAATGCCGGCAGACGATCGCCCGGGGTATGACCCGAGGGCGATTGCGGTTCGACCAGCGGCAACCGTGATTGTCGTTCGCGACTTTGACAACACCTCGCTGGGCGGCTTGGAAGTGTTGCTTTGTCGTCGACGCAGCAGTTCGCCATTTGTCGCGAACATGCAGGTGTTCCCCGGCGGCGGAATCGACCCCGACGACAAGGCGCCGCATTCGACGCCCACCTTTCCTTACCCGGGCGGTCCTTCGCTCGAAGCCGCCCAAGTCGCTGCCGTACGCGAAGCCAAAGAAGAGACCTCGCTGGACCTCGGAACCCCCGGAGCGCTCCCGCTGATTGGCCGTTGGATTACACCAGCGGTGGCTTCTCGTCGCTACGACACGCTGTTCTTTCTGGCGGTGCTTCCGGCGGGGCAACAACCAGTGCCCGACCAAACCGAAGTTGTCGAGTGCTCGTGGTGGTCACCGTGGGATGCCGTTGATGCCTGGGAGAACGACGAGCTCGAGTTTGTCACCCCGACGCTCCGGTTCTTGATGTCGTTGCAGAACTACCGGTCATCCGAAGAAGCTCTTCGTGCCGCTCGGCAAGCAAGTAATCCAGGTACTCGGGTTCGGGTCGATGACGACTCGGGGTGGCCGTGGTTGCCGTCCGACGAAGAGTTCTGGGCCGATGCCGGACTGCGTCGAACCTTCGGCTGGGTTGGGCTCGGCACCTAGAGCATTTGAAGCGCGCGTCTTTTTGGATGGCGCCGATAGGGTTTGCAGTTCTGGGTCAGCCGGGCGGCCAACCTTTTGGAGAACAGCATGGGTCAACTCCATCGACTGTTTGGTAAATCCAACCCCGAACACCAGTCTGAGCTCATCGAGGCCGTCGCGACGCTTATTGGCGTTGAAGGTCTGGGTGGCATCATTTTGCGATTCGCTGCGACCGGCCTTGGCCCGCAGGTGGAATCATGGATTCAGCCTGGTCCGAATCAACGGGTCGCTCCTCGTCAGGTTCGCGCCGCCGTCGGCGATGACGTGATCGAGCAGATCGCCGCCGATGCCAATCTGTCGACTCGTCACGTCGAACAGGGTCTTGCCATCATCCTTCCCCGGGCCATCGATCGCCTTACGCCCGATGGCACTGTTCCGTCATCGGCCAACATTCGCCGATCGCTTGGTCGCCTCGATGGGCTCCTCCAGGCGAGCTAGCAGGGGGTTAGCTAGCAGGGGGTTAGCTAGGACGCGCGGTCGGTTTTGCGGCCGAGTCGTACGCCACCGACGAGAAGCGCAAGAAATACCAGCTCGCTGATGTAGGTGGCGGCCACCGCACCCTTCCAGCTGTACACCGGAATCAATGCGATATTGAGCACGACGTTGAGTATGGCCGTCGCAAGCTGGGCCTTGCTGCGGTATGCCTGTCGGCCAGATCCGCTCAATACATCGGCGGTGTTGATCTCGAGTCCGCGGATCAGCGGATACAACGCCATGGCGAGTACGACCGGAACAACACCATCGAATTCGTCGCCCAAGATGAACCCGGCGATCGGACTAAACAAAACCGCCACGATGGCGCCGCCGATGGTTGCGGTGACCACCCGCTTTCGAAGCTCACGCGAGTACGTATGTGCCGATTCGATCCCATCGGCACCGCGACGAAAGAACTCCGGGTACGCGGCCGCAAAGATCGAGTTTGCGGGCATCATCGAATACTGGATGAGGCGAACCCCGGCTCCGTAGAGCCCGGCATCGGTATCGAACCCGGCCGACAGCAGCATGGTCTTGTCGACGTTGGTTTGGACCGTTTGTGCGGCATCGCCGAGCGCAAACTTCGATCCTTCTCGTCCCGCCGGTACGAGTTCGTTTCGACGGAGCTTTGGCGCGCCATCGACCCGGGCGAGAACCACGCAGTTCGCCGCGGCAGTGATGCCCATCGATATCACCATGACCAGAGCCAGGACTCGAAGGTCTGTGCCTCCGAGGAGCCAGAAACCGAGCGCTACAAAAGCGCGAGCTCCCGAATCGGCGACGTGGGTGAGTGCCATCGCCGGATAGCGGTCGAGGGCTGCATACGCCCGAGCGTTGTTGTGCATGACCCCGGTCGACAAGAACTCAACCCCGCCGAACAGGGCGATAATGGTGAGATCTCGGCCAGGAAGCACGAACGATCCTAAGGCGATCGTGGCCAGGTACAGCGCGAGTCCAAAGGTGAACGTGACACCGAGCGTTGCTCCCCAAGCATTGCGGAGTTCACCGGTATCGCGAGACACCCGTTTCACCATCACTTCGCCAACACCTAGCGACGCAAGCGGGGCGAGGAGGCCGACGTAGGCCACAATGCCGATGAAGACGCCGTACCCGGCGGTGCCGAGCGATCGGGCGATGGCGAGGATGGTGATGGCCGCTAAAAGGGCACGGCCAGCGAAACCAACCAAGCTCCACGCCGAGCGCCACCGTTCGGGTGAACCGCCGTGAAGGAGGACGTCGAGCTTGTCTCGAATCGTTGCGCTAATGGACGTACCCATGTGTGTTTGCAGCCTAAGTCAGCTCGCCCTGGACGGTGTGTTGGGCTTGTGGGGAAGCCGTGCAGGTGAGGCCTAAGCCAATGCTGGTTCTGCGTCTTCGCTTTGGTTCGATCCGCCGTGGTCGTCTCGCTGGTCGTTTGGCAGGGGGAGCAGCGCATTTCGGCTGGCTTCTCGGCGTTGCCAGAGGAATGCGAAGACGGCAGCAGCGGCGATTGGTGCGAGGACCCGAGGGAACTTGAGCACCTTGTCGACGAGGTCGCCGAGGCCGGTTTCGACATCGAATGCTCGTTCGATGAACCAGTTGGTGGCGATAAGGCCCATCACGATTGATCCAAGGCGAAGCACGTGGGCATACAGCGCGGTCCGGCGAAGCAGGAAAAGGATCGGAAAGATCACCAAGATGATGAACGCTTGTCCGATTTCAACACCGATATTGAAGCCAAGAAGCGACCAGACGCGGTTGGTGCGGTCGAGCCCGAGGTCGGTGAGCAGGCCGGCAAATCCGAGCCCATGAAACAGGCCGAACCCGAAGGCGATGAGCCATTCTTTGTCGTTAAAGATCGGTCGCAGGTTGTGGGCGGCAGTGGCGATGATCGACAGAGCGATCAGCGCTTCGACCGGCCGCGAGGGCAGCTCGAACAACCCCAGACCGGCCAGCGTGAGCGTGATCGAGTGGGCGATGGTGAACATCGTCGCGATCTTGAGAACCTTCCAGAGGCTCGACGTGAAGTCCTGGGCGGGCATCCACTGGTCGGCGGTGCCGCTTGCTCCGTCGTTTTCACGACGTCCGAAGACGAGCACCGCGGGAAGCAGAAGAACCAGCACGAACAAGATGTGGTCAGTGCCGATCTCGATATGTTCGATGCCCAAGTCGATGGTGCCCCACAGGCCGGCAAAGAACGAAGGTTCATCGATGGTTACGGTCTGGATGGTGTCGCCGACCTTGAAGTCGTGGAGTGCATTGGCTTCGTTATTGAAGATGCCGCCGTCCCAGTAACTTTCGATCAGTACGAACGCTCGGTTGTCGGGAAGTTCGTCGAAGAACACGTCGAGCTCAACGTCCCAGGCCCGCGGAATCTCGTCGAACTCCTCGTTTACGTCGAGTGAAAGCAGCGCAAAGATGCCGGTTTCTGTGTCGAGCGCTTCGATATCGGTAAAGGTGTAATCCCACGTGGGTCCACCTTCGCTCATTTGCAGATGCGGACGAGAGAAATCCTCGAGGAGTGTCTTGTTGGCGATGATGGCCGCCTCGGCCCCCTCAGGGTCATCGGGGATTCCGAGGTCGAGGACCTTGTTGATGTCCTCGATGCGAAGTTCGAGGCGCGCCTCGATGCTGTCCTCGAGCACGTTGAAGTAGAGATAGCTCTCGTTGATGCGGTGAGCCGACGCTGGCGCGGCAAAACCGATGAGCGTGATGGCGGCGAGGGCGATCGCGAGGAGGATTGCCACGCTTCGGTGGATCGGGGTTGGGCTGTTACGTGTTGGAGTCATGTTGGTGAGATTGCTGTCGTTGAGGGTGCTGTTCGCATGGGTTTGATGAGTTAGAGCCCGAGCATTCGAGCGACGATGTTTCGTTGGATGTCTGAGGTGCCGCCGTAGATCACGCCACCGGCCACATCTCGGAGGTTGCGTTCGACGCCGAACTCGGTCACGTACCCGCGGGCCCCATGGGTGAGGATTGCGTCGACCGATGAGGCAATCGATGCCTCGCTGGCTTGAATCTTGGCGAGTGCGGCGGCTTCCATAGACGGTTTCCCTTCGATCGCGAGCCCCGCTGCTTTGTAGAGGAGCAGACGACTCGACTCGTGGCGCAGTTTCATATCGGCGAGTCGGTGGCTCACCGCTTGGAAGTCGCCGATTGGTTTGTCGAATTGCTGACGGTTGCGGGCGAACCCCACGGCGTCATCGAGCTGGCGTTCCATCGCTCCGATTTGGAAAGCGAGCACAAAGGCTCGTTCGGCTTCCATTGCGCTGGTGAAGATCGATGCCCCGGCACCGTCTGGTCCGACGCGTTGTGTTTCGGGGACGATGCAGTCATCGAAAGTGACGTCGGCAAAGGGAGTGGTGCGAAGTCCCATTTTGGGACGGTTGGCGGAGACGGTGAGGCCCGGGGTGTTGGCGTCGACCAAGAAAGTGGTGACACCCCATGACCCAAGGGCTGGGTTGTTGGTGGCAAACACGACGAACACGTCTGCTTCGGGCGCCATCGTCACGAATGCCTTGGTGCCGTTGAGGATGTAGGCGCCGTCATCGTTACGGGCGCACGTCGTTGACATGGCGAAGGAGTCAGAACCGGAGTCGGGTTCGGTGATGGTGAACGCCCCAAACTTTTCGCCGCTGATAAGGCTGGGGAGATAGCGGGCTTTTTGTTCGTCGGTGCCGAATCGTTCGACGATCGGCTGCATTGTCCAGGCTTGGCATGCCAGCGCGAAGTTCAGTCCGGCATCGGGACAGCCGTAGCCGAGACCCTCGAACCACAAAAGCCCGGTTACGACATCGGCACCCTGGCCCCCGAATTCCGGATCGACCATGAGTCCAAGGACACCGTTGTCGGCTGCCAGTTGCCAACCCTCGGCCCAGAATGCGCATTGCTCGTCTCGGGTGGGGAGGTCGGTGGGCGTGAGCTGCTCATCGGCCCATTTCGCGACCGCCATCTTTGTGGGATGGTCGATATCGAGGAGCGCGTCGAGTGCGGTTGGTGGCGAGTTAGCGGGGTTCGTCGAAACACTCAAGAGTTGCATCCAAAAGGGTCGAGGTTGTCGTAGAACGGGGTGATGAACGCTGCAGAACGGTGGTGGAAGCTTCCGAAACAGCACCAAAAGCCACATAGTGACACTTTGAGCACTTGAAACATCACTCTACGTGAGGATATTGTTCTATTCAATGGGTACTTCGTCGTTGGAGCCGAACTTGGATGCGCGAATCGGTAGTTCGACCTACCTGATTTCGCACCTGCTCGACGCCACGGCTCGCCGCGTCCCCGATCGACCAGCGGTGCGATGTAACGGCGAAGAGCTGAGCTACCGCCAGCTTGATTTGTTCGTGGGACAACTCGCAGCGGCCCTTGTGGCCAACGGCGTTGGGCCTGGCGACCGGGTCGGTGTCCATCTCCACATGTCGATAGAGACGTTGGTTGCCGTCCACGGCATCCTCCGAGCCGGGGCCGCCTTTGTGCCGCTCGACGTGCTCTCGCCGGTTCCGGTCCTCGCCCGAATCGTCGATGATTGCGGCATCGTCGCCATGGTCACCAACACCAACCGAACCGCGTCGGCCATCGACTTGGCCGAGTCCTGCCCCGGGCTCGATCTCGTGATTGGGCTCGCTGATTCACTCGGCGTTCGCAACGGCGGAGACGCGGCAGTGAAGGTTGTCTCGTGGCCGGAGGTTCGTGAGCTCGACGCCATCGGCCCCGTCAAGGTGCTCGCCGATGATCTTGCGTACGTCATGTACACCTCGGGTTCCACCGGCGAACCCAAGGGCATCATGCACACCCACCGCAGCGGCCTGAGCTACGCCGAGCTTTCCGCCGACCTATACGACGTCACTGACGAGGATCGGCTCGCCAACTTTGCACCGCTCCACTTCGACATCTCAACGTTCGCTTTTTTTGTCGGACCAGCAACCGGAGCGTGCGTCGTGCTCCTCAGCGAGCCGTACCTCAAAATGCCCGCAAGCCTCTGCGCCCACCTGGTCGATGAAGCCTGCACAATCCTCTACACCGTTCCATCCATGTACATGCAAATGTTGGGCAGGGGAGGGGCGGCAGGACTCGACTACCGCAGCGTTCGTTGGCTGAAGTTTGGTGGCGAGCTTCTCCCACCTGCCGCCGCTAGCGAACTTCTTAAAGTGTTCCCCAACGCAACATTCAGCAACGTCTACGGCCCGGCCGAAGTGAACCAGTGCACCTCCTACAACTTCGATAGCCCCCCGTCTCTCGACGCCGAGATCCCTATCGGCACCGCCTGGGGCAACACCGATGTGCGAGTTGTCGGGCCCGATGGCCATGAGATCGAAGGTGCCACGACTGGTGAGCTCGTCGTTCGCACGGCAACCATGATGCAGGGATACTGGAACCGGCCCGACCTCGATGCTGCGGTGTTCGATCGCACCATCTCCCCAGGGGGCTTAACGAACCGTTGGTTTCGCACCGGTGATCTCGTCGAGATCGACAACGACGGCACCCTCACATTTCTCGGCCGCCGAGATCATCAGATCAAAGTCCGCGGTCATCGCCTCGAACTCGAGTCGGTCGAGTCCGCCCTCGGCTCGCTCCCGAAGGTCGTCCACGCGGTCGCCGGAATCCGACAGTCGGGATCGGGTGACGATGAACTTGTCGCCGCAGTCGTGCTTGAAGACGATTGTGCGGTCGACGTGCCCGAGTACCGCCGTCGACTCGCCGAACGACTGGCCCCCTACGCAATCCCTACGTCGATCGATCAGGTCGAAGACTTTCCTCGCACGCCCAGCGGCAAGATCGACCGCCGCACAACTCGCCTCATGCTGAACCAGGAGACTCCTAGTGAGTAACACCCCTGCCGATCTGGTGAACCGCCTCGGCGCCTTCATCAACGACGAAATCTCGACTGCCGCCGACCCGGTGTCTTCCACAACCGACCTGTTGCTTACCGGAGCGGTCGACTCGCTCGGGGTTGTGCGTATTACCCAATGGCTCGAGGACAACTACGGCACCGAGGTGGATCCTCTCGATGTGACCCTGGAGAACTTCCAAACCATCGATCGCATGGTCGCGTTTGTTGCCGCGAAACAGGCTGATCAAACCGAGTGAATTCACCGACGGGCACCCCATCAGAGGGGTCTGGAAACGAACAATCAGTCGGGCTCCGCCCAAGGCATGATCTGTCGCGGACCCAAACCCTCATCTGGGCAAGCGAACGGATCCATCCGGGAGCCCCCATCGGGAATATGCCCAATGTGTCAACGTTCTCGGCAGCTATCGATGCAGATCGATTCGTTCAAGCTGTCGACACCACAGTGCAGGCCCACGAAAGTCTGCGCACCCGGTTCGTCGAAATCGGCGGAGTGCCCCATCCCACCGTGATGGCCGAAGCGCCTCGTCGCACCGAACTGATATCGCTTCGGGCAGCGCAGGTCGACGCATGGCTCATCGATCGCCTTACAACACCGATCGATATCGCTGCCGCCCCGTATGACTCGGTGCTCATCGAAGCCGAGGGCCAGTGGACGTGGCTGATGAATATCCATCACTTGGTCACCGATGCGACATCCTCGGCGCTGGTGTTCCAATCGGTTGCCGATGCCTATCACGGCCGAGTCGTGGCTGAATCATCCTTTCTCGATCATCAACAAACGATTGCTAGCCGCCGGCAAGAGCCCCGTTGGGTGCAGGCCGCCGATCATTGGAAGGCGTGGTCGAGTCGAGCCGGTGAACCACGTCGACCGATGCTCTACCGGCCAGCACATCACGCCGAAACCCAATCGTCGCGGGTGTCGGTAGACCTCGCCGACCAGCAACGGTCTCGTCTGAGCGAGCTGCTCGACGGCGACCTCAAGATGCTGAGCCCCGACCTTGCTCTTGCGACGTTTCTTGCCACCGTAACCGCCGCCTTCCGGTACCGACTCACAGGCGAAACCCACACCGTCATCGGTACGCCGATTCACAACCGCGACGCGTCTTCCCAAGGCGTGGTCGGGCCGCTGATCGAGCTCTTCCCCATGGACATCTCGGTGGAAGCTGGCGATTCGTTCCGCACGCTCCACAAGAAAGCCAGTCGGGCGCTGTTTGCTGTCCTTGGTAGGGCACAGCCCGAAACCAGCCCCGCACAATTGTTCGACGTTGTTCTCAACGTCTCAACTGCCCAGTTCGGAATGTTTGGCGACCTCCAGGCGCAGACCCGATGGATTCCCTCGGGGGCCGTCGACCCAAACCATGCGTTGCGGGTGCAGTCCTATGACTGGGATGGCTTCGGCGAGTTGCAACTGGCTCTCGACATCAATCACGCCGTCGCCGACAAGGACCAACGGTCGCTCGCCGGACAGCACTTTGCGGCAGTTATCGAGGCGGCGCTAGACGATCTCGATGCATCGCTTGGTTCGTTCTCGCTGGTGACGGCCAGGGAGCTGGAACGCATCGAGCGTTACAACGAGTCCGGGCCGGGAGCGCAACCGACCGAGCCGGTCCCCGATGTCTTGCATCGACTCCTTCGAGCTACGAATTCCGAGGCGGCGGTTATCTCTGGCGCAGACGCCTCGGCCGACGCTGCAGTTCAGGCCTTTTCCGGACCGGCGTTTGCTACCCGGATCGATCTCGTCGCAAGAGCACTTCGCTCCCAAGGTGTGGGCAAGGGCGATGTCGTTGGTATCTGCATGCCAGGATCCATCGACGCGGTGACCGCTATCCACGCGGTCCATCGACTCGGTGCAGCCTTCACGCCAATCGATCCTGATTATCCCGAGGAACGCCAGCGGCACATCCGGGAAGACGCCGGAATGACGATGGTGCTCGAAGCACTCCCGGAGCTCGAAAATTCTGGAGACGCGGGTGAGTTCATCCCGGCAGAGTTGTCGCTCGACGACACCGCCTACCTCCTGTATACGTCGGGGTCCACTGGTCTTCCCAAGGGCGTGCCGATTTCTCACCGCGGTCTCGCCGAGTATCTCGCGTTCGCCGTTGCCAGCTACACCGACCCAGCGGGGCCCGGCCCCACAGTGGCGCTGCATTCTTCCCTCTCGTTCGACCTCACCATCACCAGCTTGTTCCTGCCGTTTCTCACCGGCGGATCGCTGCGGGTGTTTGACGCCGGCGGTGCAACGGCGCTGGCCGACCTCGCCGACGATGGCGCAACCGACTGGCTCAAGGCCACCCCGAGCCACCTCGAGCTACTCCTTCGCCTGAATCGAGGTCAGCTTGGGCTTCGCCACCTTGTTGTTGGCGGTGAAGCGTTCACCACCGATTTGGCTCACCGTCTCACCGAGGCGTTCCCCGGCGTTCGAATCTTTAACGAATACGGGCCCACCGAGGGCGTCGTCGGCGTCATGATTCATGAGTTCGATCCGCAGGAAGACACCGATGCTGCGGTTCCGATTGGGGTTCCGGCTCCTGGCGCAACGCTCTACGTGCTCGACGACCACCAGCAGCCAGTGCCCTTTGGGGTGCCTGGCGAGCTGTACCTCTCGCGACCGGGAATGACCGCCGGGTATCACCGTCGGCCCGATCTTAACGCTGAGCGTTTCCTCCAGCTCGATGGCGTCGCCGGACCGGTCTATCGGACCGGTGACCGGGTTGCGATGCTGCCGGGCAAGCCAGACACACCTGACAAGTCAGACAATCCAGACCTCCAAGACAAGATGGTGTACCTCGGACGCATCGATGAGCAGATCAAAGCGCAGGGTATTCGTCTTGAGCCGGGTGAGGTCGAGGCGGCACTCAACGCCCACCCAAACATCGCCCAAAGCGCGGTTCGGCTCTGGTCGGCCGATGTAGCGAGCGAGCCGCTTGGCCACTGCCCGAAGTGCGGTCTGCCAACGAACGTTCCCGGCATCGAGTTCGACGAAGCAGGTGTGTGTTCAACCTGTGCTCACTTTGATTCGGTGAAGGATCAGGCGCAGGCCTACTTCAAGAACCTCGACGATCTCGCCCGCCAGCTAGACGATGCCCGCGCTCGGGCAACGGGCGACTACGACGTCCTGCATCTCCTGTCGGGCGGCAAGGACTCCACCTACGCGCTGTACGAGTTGGTGAGACTGGGAGCAAGGGTCTTCGCCCTGACTCTGGACAACGGTTTCATCTCCGAGGGGGCGAAAGACAACGCCCGACGGGCGGTCGAGGACCTCGGTGTCGATCACGAGTTTGTAACCACCGACGCGATGAACGAGATCTTCCGCGACAGCCTCGAACGCTTCTCGAATGTCTGTAACGGCTGCTACAAGACGATCTACACGTTGTCGGTGAACCGGGCCCACGAGCTGGGGATTCCGTTCATCGTCACCGGACTATCTCGTGGGCAGCTCTTTGAGACTCGCCTCACTCCGGCACAGTTTGCCGCCGACCGGTTCGACCCGGACGCAATCGACGCCGCCGTGCTCGAAGCTCGAAAGGTGTATCACCGCACCGCCGATGCCGTATCGGAGAACCTCGACGTTTCGCTTTTCGCCACCGATGACATCTTTGATGAGGTGCAGTTCATCGATTTCTACCGCTACACCGATGTCGAACTCGAAGAGATGCTTCGGTTTCTCGACGAAAGCGCGCCCTGGCTACGCCCGGACGACACCGGCCGTTCCACCAACTGTTTGGTAAACGCTGCGGGCATAGCAGTGCACAAGACGGAGCAGGGTTACCACTCCTATGCGTTGCCCTACAGCTGGGATGTAAAGCTCGGACATAAGACCTGGGATGAGGCCGTCGATGAGCTCGATGACCCGGTTGAAGACGAAGCGGTCGAGCAAATGCTGCGCGAGATTGGGTACGAGCCGAAGCCAGTTCGCGAGCTCACCGCTTGGTACGTGCCAGAGGAGGGCTCCCCGGGCGTCGACCCCGAGGAATTGCGACGTCACCTTGCAGCGCGTATCCCCGCTCATGCCATTCCGTCGATGTTTGTGTCGGTCGATCAGATTCCGCTTTCGCCCAACGGAAAGGTTGCAACCGAAGCGCTTCCCGCCCCGATACTTCTTCGCGAGCTGTCTGGCGAACGCACGCCGCCGTCGAGCGCGGTTGAAGAAACGCTTGTGGGGATCTGGGCGGACGTGCTCGGTCTTCACGCTGTCGGCGTCGACGACGACTTCTTTGAGCTCGGTGGGACCTCGCTGAAGGCGCTCGAGATGATCGTTTGGGTCGCCGACGCCTACGAGGTCGACATCCCCGAAGTGGTTGCGTTCCAACATCGAACGGTCAGGGCTCTGGCGGTCGATGTGGAGCAGGCGGTTATGGCGTCGATCCTCGGCCTGTCGGGCGAGGACGTCGACGCGGCATTGGCCGACCTTGATTCTGATTCTGACTCTGACGCAGAACCGCACCCTGATGATGGTGACGCAAGCGAGAGTCGAGCGTGAACGAACTCTCCGACGCGCAGCGGAAGCTTCTCGAAGCGCGGCTCGCAACGTCGCCGACCAAGGCGAGTTCGAAGCCGAAGCCTCGGGTTGAGGTGCCCGTGATTCCTGCCCACGGCGTGGTCGGACCGCTCCCGTTGTCGGCCGGACAGCAGGCACTGCTCTTCGAGTACCACCGCCGTTCTGACGAGCCGGTCTACAACGTGACCCACGCCTACCGCATTCAGGGAAGCTTCGACCTTGAACGCTTTGGACTCGCAGTCCGCTCGGTCGTTGAGGCCCACGAGCCGCTGCATGTTTCTTTCGGCGCCGACCGGAGGGTGCTGCGTTTCGAAGAAGCCGCGTCGATTGAGTATGTCGACAACGGAGACGGGGGAGGTGGGTTCGACAACGGAGACGGGGGAGACGGGGGATTCGAAGAACTCGCGTCACGCATTGCTTCCGAACGCATCGACCTTGAGAACGGACCCCTCGTTCGGGTCGTGATTTCTCCGCTTGGGCCGGATCTCTTCGGCGTCATCATTGCGCTTCACCATGTGTCCTGCGATGCCGGTTCGCTCGCTGTGTTCTGGGCCGATATCGCTACGGTTTACCGCGGCGACGAAATTGCCACACGCCCGGTGAGCTACTCCGACCACAGCCACTGGCAACGCACCAAGGCAACCGACGACGATGTGCAGTGGTGGCTCGATCAACTTGGCCCATCACCGCAACCAGTGGCCATTGCTCTGCCTCGTCTGGCGCATGAACCCGATGGCTACCTCACGCACCGGCTCGGTGTCGCACCTGAGGTCATCGACGCGTTGGGTGCCCGGCCGCTGCCGATCTTTTTGTCGGCCTATGCCTCGCTGCTCCAGCATCTCGGTGGTGTCGATGACCCTGCAGTCGCGGTTGCGATGTCAACCCGCGATCACCCTGCGACCGATTCGATGGTCGGCTACTTCCTTTCGATGCTCCCGTTCACGATCCCGGTCGGCGATAACACCTTCCGATCGTTGGTGTCCGAGGTCGAAGGCCGCCTCGCCGGCGGCATGCTCCGGCGTCATATTCCCCTTGGCGACATCGTGCGCCATATGCGCGATCAGAACGACACAAGCGGTGCTGGCGCCACCATCGATATCGATGCGTTAACCCGCACGATGTTTGTGTTCGACGCGGCCCACGCACCACAACTGCCTGGTGTCACGATCGAAGAACGGATCTACCCCAACGGTTCATCGGTTGCCGGGTTGACCCTCTTTGTTCGGCCGCACGCTGCAGGCGGCTGGGAAGCGGCGTTGGAATATCGGGGCGAGGACTACTCGGCTGCGCAGGCAGCGCTCATCCTCGATCGTTTCGACGCGGCACTCACCGAGTTGCTTGCCGAACCCGACAGCGTGATCCGTTCTCTCTCGCTTGCTACCGATGCCGTGCCGGACGAATCCGGGTTTGGGCTCGCCGACCTGCATGGCGGTCCGATTACCGCGGCGCTCGTACCGCTCCCAGAATTGATTGCCGACATCGCCGAATCGGGTCCACTCGCCGCCGCCGTGCAGTGTGGCGATTCCGCAATCAGCTACGGCGAGCTGATGAACCGGGCCGATGTGCTTGCACGTCGGCTTCGGGCCCAAGGGGTCGCTGGTGGTGACCGAGTAGCCATCGTGCTGCCGCGTTCGGTCGATGTGGTGGTGGCGATTCTGGGTGTGCTTCGAGCCGGTGCTGCCTATGTACCGATCGACCCGACGTATCCCGCGGATCGCATTGCGCTCATCGTCGGCGAAGCGAAACCAAAGGTAACCATCGCCAGCGACGCTGAGATGAGTGCCACCACGCCAGTTATGACGGTGCCTGTCCGCTCGAACGAGGGGCCTCCCGCCGACCGGAGCTGGTGCCCATCGCTCGATGATCCCGCCTACGTGATCTTCACGTCCGGTTCTACCGGCACACCCCGCGGCGTCGAGGTAACCCATCGAAACCTGGCGGCGAGCACCTTGGCCCGATTCGATGTGTACGACTCGCAGCCCGAACAGTTTCTGCTGCTTTCGAGCTACGGGTTCGACTCGTCGATCGTTGGCTTGTTCTGGACGCTTGCGGCTGGCGGCGAGGTGGTGCTTCCGACCGACGGTCAAACCGCCGACCTCGATCAGGTTGCGGCGCTGGTGGCGGCGGCCGAAATTTCCCATCTTTTGGCGGTACCAACGCTGTACGACGCGCTCCTTCGCCGAGCGCCCGACCGACTCCGCGGTCTCCGTGTCGCAATGGTGGCGGGCGAATCCGCACCAGTCGATATCGTCGCTCGTCATCACGCCATGGTGCCGCGATGCCAGCTGGTGAACGAGTACGGACCGACCGAAACAACGGTCTGGGCAACGAGCCACGACTGTGTTGACCCCGCAACTCCGGTGGAGTCCGAACCCGCCAAAACCCTGCTGGAAACCGTGTCGATCGGACGGCCAATTCCTGGCACGTATGTGCGAGTTGCCGATGCTCAGGGACGAGCCCTCCCTCATGGTGTCGCTGGAGAACTCTGGATCGGCGGAGCTGGCGTAACCGGTGGTTACATCAACGATCCCGACGCCACCGCGGCCAAGTTCGTCGTCGATCCGAGATCCGGGGCGACGATGTACCGCTCGGGTGACCTCGTGCGTGTCAATGCAGCTCTCGAACTCGACTTTCTCGGCCGGGTCGACAATCAGCTCAGTGTCGGGGGCTTTCGTATCGAGCCCGAAGAGATCGAGACCGTGCTCGGCGCTCACCCCGGGGTGCAAGCCTCGGTGGTTCTTCTCGATGCCGGCCAACGGCTTATTGCACTGGTCGAACCCGACGACGGTGCAGCCTCATCAACGCAACGAGACGACCTAGCGCTCGAACTCAAAGCGCTTGTAGCCAATCAATTGCCAGCCGCGCTTGTCCCGCGCAACATAGCGATTCTCGACCGGCTTCCGCGGACCGTTCACGGCAAAGTCGACCGTTCCGGATCGGCGGCGTTGGTGCCGGAACAACCATCATCTGACCCAGACACGACATTGGAGACAGGCGTACTGGGCGACGTCTTGCTGGTATGGCGAACCATCCTCGGCGATTCGGCGCTTGATGTTGACTCGGACTTCTTTGCTTCCGGCGGCGACTCGCTTCGAGCGCTCGAGCTGTGCGAAGCACTTGAACCCCTTGCCGGCCGTCGAGTCGGAATGGGCGAACTCATCGATGCCCGAACTCCCGTGAAGCTTGCGGCCACCCTTGGGCTGGTTTCCGAAGCGCACAGCAACATCGAGTTTGAGCTGCTCGAGACGCTTCGCCCGCCCACGGCTACCGCTGTCATCGAGCAGCGACGGACACTAGTCATCCTCCCGCCCGGCGGCGGAAACTTGTTGGCCTACTCGGCGTTGGTCCGTGAACTCGAAGACGATCAACCAATCGTTGGCTTCCGCCTTCCGGGAGCCGATGGGCGCTCAGCGCCAGTGCATACGATTCTCGAGCAGGCCGACCGGATTCTTCCGGAACTTCTGGCGTCGGTGCTGCCCGGCGACGGCTACAACCTTGTTGGGTGGTCTACGGGCGGGCTTCTGGCACTAGAGCTGGCAAGCCGACTCGAGCGGCTCGGCTTTCCCGTAGCGCTCACTGCCATGATCGACACGATCTATCCCGGGTACCAAGTGGTCGAACAACCGGCGAAGCTTTCGAAATACCGTGCTCTGCTTGAAGAGGGTGGCGTGCGGTCGGTCGCCGACCATGCCCAACTCCGAGCAAAGGTTCGCGTCCGCGAACGCTCCGCCTGGTTACGAGCCCGAGTCGCCGACCGCCGCGGAATCACCGACGATGCGAAAGCCAACGAACAACGTCTCTTTGAGATCGCATTCGAGGCTGCGGCAACGTACCGCCCCCCGGCCTATGACGGCCCGGTCACACTCTTTGCCGCTTCAGGAACCGACTCGAGTCGAACCGTGCGCCCCTGGTCGGATCACTTGGGCACGCTGGCCGTCGTGTCGGTCGACGGCGAACATGCCGAAGAAGGCGCGGTGCTCGACGCCGAACGAGTCGGACCGATTGCCGACCACGTCGCAAAACTCCTGAGTACCTAGCGCGAATCGCCGAAGCTAGACGCCGACCATCTCGCGTTCGGGCTCGGTGTCGGGTGGTGTTGGCGGGGTGGGAGGTTCTTCGCCGTGACCCTCTACATCGAGTTTCGGCAAGATGCGGTCGAGCCAACCGGGAAGCCACCAGTTGCGGTCGCCCAGCAGCTCCATGGTCGCCGGAACCAGAAGTAGCCGGACGATCGTGGCATCGAGGAAAATGGCGATTGCTAGTCCCGAACCGAAGAGTTTGATGATTCGGTCGGTTTCGAGAAGGAACGAACCGAACACGAACACCATGATGGCGGCCGCTGCGCTGATAACTCGGGCGGTTGATGCGAGACCATCGGCAACTGCGGTGGCGTTGTCGCCGGTGCGGTCATACTCCTCTTTCACCCGGCTAAGAAGAAACACCTCGTAGTCCATCGAGAGACCAAACACGATGGCGAACATCATCATCGGGATGAACGGCTCGATCGGGCCGCCCTTGCCGACGCCGATGAGATCGATAAACCAACCCCACTGGAACACCGCCACGATGACACCGTAGGCAGCCCCGATGGACAGCAGGTTCATGATGACGGCCTTGAGCGGCACGAGTATCGAACGAAACACGGCCATCAGCAGCAGGAAGGAAAGCGTGAGCACGGCAAGGAAGAAGACCGGAATTCGCCGGGCAAGGTAGCTCGAGAAGTCCGCTCCAACCGCCAACGAACCCGTGGTGAAGACGTCGACGCCAGCCGCCGCGTCGATTCGGCCATCGCGTAACACCTCGAGCAGGTCCGACGTTGCGCTGTCTTGAGGGGCGGTGGCAGAGATGACCTGCCACAGCACGGCTTCAGGATTTTCTGGATCGTTCGGAATAGGGGGGCTTGCGAAGGCAACGCCCTCGGTGCTGTTGAGCAGCGCCGTGACCTCGGCCATTTGCGGAAGGTCAGCGGGGGTGACCTCGGCGACCAAAAGGATCGGCCCATTGAAACCAGGGCCGAATCCCTCGGCGAGGAGATCGTATGCCTGGCGCGCCGTGGTGTCATCGGGAAGGTTGCCGGTGTCGGAGAAGCCGAGACGAAGGCTCAGGACCGGAATGGTCATGACGAGTAGAAGTGCGGTGGCGCCGATGGCGAATGGCCATGGGTAGCGCTGAATGAGGCGACTCCACCGGTAGGGGAGCGTCTTTTCGATTGGTTTCACCTTGCGGGGCGGCAGCTCCTGTTTGAGCGCCGGAATAAACAGCCCGCCGATCATGGCAAAGGCGGCAACGGGGAGAGCAATGAAGGCGATCTGGGGAAAGCCGATGCCGACACCGATAAGCATGAGCGCCACCATCGATGCGGCGATGATGCCCCGACGTCGGGTTACTTCGATCCGGTCGCCGGCGAAACCGAGGAGGGCTGGTAGAAGCGTGATCGAGGCGATCATGGTGACGGCAACGGTTAGCGATGCGCCGATAGCGAGCCCGTTGATGAAGGTGAGGCCAATGATGAGCATGCCGAGCAGCGAGATAACCACGGTAACGCCCGCGAAAAGAACCGCACGGCCGGCGGTGTTGAGAGCGATGGCGGTTGCATCCTCGGTGGAGAACCCTTTGTGGAGCTCTTCTCGGAACCGGTTGACGATGAAGAGGGCGTAATCGATACCCACGCCAAGACCGATCATGATGCTGAGCACCGGAGTGAACTCGGGCATATCGATGAAGATCGCAGCGATGGCGGTGATGATGCTGCCGAGCCCGATGCCGAAGAGTGCGGTGCCGATGGGGAGGCCCATTCCGAGCACAGAGCCGAAGGCCGCAATAAGGATAAAGATGGCGAAGGCGAGACCTAAGAGTTCGGATTCGGGCGGCTCGAACTCGATGAAGAACTCATTGCCAAACTCGAGACGAACGTCGTCGATGGCCGGTTCGAGTTCGCGGATCTCTTCCGCGAGGGCCACGGCTTGGGTCTGGCTGAGTTCCAAAGGCGCTTCGAGGCTGGCGAACGCAACTGTGCGTTGTGGGTTTATCTGCCCTTGGGCTTGTTCGGAGTAGGGGCTGATGAGCTTAATGCCTTCGAGTTCGCTGATTTCGTCGAGGTACTCCTGAACTGGACCAGCAACGGATGGAGCGGTGACATCTTCTGCGGCGATGACGATTTGTCCGGCGAGTCCGCTGCCTCGTCCGTCGAAGTGTTCATCGAGCACGTCGAAGCCTTCAGACGCTTCACCGTCGGGAACCTCGAACCCGGCGGTAAATCCTTGGCCAAATGAGCCAACGATGACCCCGCCAACGATGAGCGCAGCAACCCATACGCCCAGCACGATCCACCGGTTGTTGTGGCAGTAACGACCGAGACTCTTCAACATGGTTTTCCTTCCGCCGGACGAGCAGAAGCTCGAACCAGTGCATGTATGCACAAGGGAACGCTGTGCACCTATCGGCAACTTACACCGTAGATTTGACGATCTGACGTGACTTTGGTCATCGGCAGATTTGAGCCGACCGGCTCGACTGGCGAGGACACCAGGAGCGAGATAGCGGCACCGACTCGGGTACGGTTTTCCCATGAGCGACATTAAGACGTTGTCATGAACGACATTAAGACGTTGTCATGAGCGACATTCAGATCGAAGCCGACGTCGACACGACGCCCACGATTTACGGGCGAATCGTCGACGTTTCGAGCCTCTCCTATGTGGCTCGGGTCGAGGTGGGTATTGCCGCTATCCGACCCGATGGGGAGAAGGTCAACGTGGTGGTCCTTACCACCGATACCGGTGAGTTCGATATCCCGATTCCGGCCGGACCGTTCACTGCAGCCCGAGCTGCAGCTGGCATCGATGGTCCTGCACCGGTGGAGCTCGATATCGAAGATGGTGAGATCGTGCCCGGCGACGTAGTGTTTACCGTCGCCCCCGAGCAGGGCACCCACCTGCGCTTCGGCGGTTTTGCGTAAGACAGCCGAGTAAGCCGGGGGTTCGTTCTACGATGGGCCGATGACCGATCGTGAATGGGGTTTTCGGACCCGGGCACTGCACGCTGGTGGACAGCCCGACGCCGCAACGGGTGCGCGAGCCGTGCCTATTTACCAATCGTCGAGTTTTGTGTTCGAGGACACCGCCGATGCCGCCGACCTGTTTGCGTTGCAGAAATACGGCACCATCTACACCCGAATCTCTAACCCGACGATCAGTGCCTTCGAAGAACGGATGGCAAGCCTCGAAGGAGGCATCGGAGCGGTAGCCACCAGTAGCGGCCAAGCGGCCGAGTTTCTGGCGGTCTCGTCGCTGGTGGGACAAGGCGACCACATCGTGGCCGCGGCTGGTCTTTATGGCGGCACCTTCACGCTGCTCGATACCACCATGCGGCGATTCGGGGTCGACACCACCTTTGTCGATGGCACCGATCCCGAGGCGTTTGCCAGCGCCATAACCAACCAGACCAAGTTGCTTTACACCGAGATCATCTCGAACCCATCCGGTGCGGTGGCCGACCTCGAAGCACTTGCCGAGGTCGCTCGAGCCCATAATCTCCCGCTCTTTGTCGACAACACATTCGCGAGTCCGTATCTGTGTCGCCCCATCGAGTTCGGCGTCGACGTGGTGGTGCAGTCGGCGACAAAGTTCATCGGCGGCCATGGCACATCGATCGGTGGGGTCGTCGTCGACTCTGGCCGATTCGATTGGGGATCGGGAAGGTTCCCCAATATGACCGAACCGGTTCCGTCCTATAACGGGCTGCGCTGGTGGGACAACTTTGGCGAATTCGCCTATTGCACCAAGGTTCGTTCCGAACAATTACGCGATGTGGGCGCCTCGATGTCGCCCTTCAACGCCTTTCTCTTTCTCCAAGGCCTTGAGACCCTGCCGCAGCGGATGGAGGAACACGTCGCGAACGCTCAGGCCGTAGCCGAGTGGCTTGACGCTGATCCCCGGGTCGCCTGGGTGAAGTTTGCTGGGCTATCCGACTCGCCTTGGCACGATCTCGCCAAGAAGTACCTTCCCAAGGGACCTGGTGCGATCTTTACCTTCGGTGTTCAGGGAGGGCGTAAGGCCGGAGCGGCGTTTATCGAAGCGCTCCAGTTGGTGAGTCACCTTGCCAATGTTGGTGACGCTCGAACCCTGGTGATTCACCCGGGATCAACCACCCATCAACAGCTAAACGACGACGAACTCGCCGCCGCAGGAGTAAGCGCAGACATGGTGCGGCTCTCGGTAGGACTCGAGGACGTCGAGGACATCATCTACGACCTCGACCAGGCGCTTGCAATATCTCAGGAGATCAAATGACTCTTCGCAGTCCTTTTACAAATCCTTCCGCCAATGAACGACGAGCGATTCTTGATGAGTCCCGTTCGATTGCCATCGTGGGCGCATCGGCGAACCCATCGAGAGCAAGCAATTTTGTTGCCACCTATCTCATGAGTTCGTCGGCCGATTACGACGTGTGGTTGGTGAACCCGCGCGAGACCGAGATCCTCGGTCAATCCGTGTACCCGAGCCTCGACGACCTTCCGGGAGCGCCCGACATCGTCGATGTCTTTCGCAAGGCCGACGACTGCCCCGCTATCGCGGAAGATGCGGTTCGAGTTGGAGCGAAGACGCTCTGGATTCAGCTTGGCCTCTGGAGTGAAGAAGCTGCCGAGATCGCACTGGCAGCGGGTCTCAATGTGGTGATGGACTCGTGCACCAAGATCGAACACGCCCGTTTCCACGGTGGCCTCGGCCTTGCCGGATTCAATACTGGTGTGATCTCGAGCAAGCGTCGCGGGCGTAAGTCCTAACCGACTGGTACCCCGAGCTGCAGCAGCCGAGCGTCGAGAGCGCTGCTGCTTACCTCGCCGAAATCGACGTCGACCAAGTTCGAGCTGGCGTCGTAGTAGGCCGTCAGCGGCATGGCACCGGTTCCCCCGAGTTCACGAGCAAACCCGCTACCTCGGCGTTTGATGTCGCGGATGAGAAGACTGTCGCGAACGCCGGTTCGTTCGGCCATACGCTCCCAGTTGCCCGTCTCGCTGCTGTTGACGTAGACGATGTTGACGTCGTCGGCGTACCGCTCTGCCGCATCGGCGAACCGCGGAAGTTCGGACTCACAGTTGGTGCACCATGACGCGAAAAAGTTGACGACCAATGGCTTGCCGGCAAACTCATCCAGGGTGACCCGGCCATCGCCATTTGGGTCGTCGCCGTCGAGCACGGGCAAGTCCCAAGCGCCGACGTCGACAACGCCGGTGTCGTCGGGGCCGGTAAACGTGGTGATGAGGACCACCAGCCCGACCAACAAGGCAACCCCCGAGCCGATAAGCACGGCGGGCGAGAGTTGTTTGCGTTTCTTTGCTGCCGCCTGAGCTTTGCGACTCGGTGTCGGCCTTCCTTTCGGCGCCGTCTTCCCAGGCTTGGGCTTGTTGCTTGCTTTGACTCCAGCGATTTCGGCGAGCTCAGCATCGATTGCCTTTGCGGCCTTGGCCTCTTGGCTCTGCTGTGCTGAAGGCTTCTTCTTTTTCTTCTTCCCATTTTTGTTGTTGTTCTTCTTTGTGGCCATGAGAATTCCTTGTGAGTAGTGGGGCGTTAGCCGAGTTCGACGAGGTCGCCGAGACCAAGAGCCACCATGAGTGACTGCAGCTGGGTGGTTACCCAAAGGAGCCGATCAAAAAGCAGCAGCAGGCCCAGCGCCGCAAGGACGAGCGACGAGATGAGAACGAGGGTTGGCATGCGGGTCTTTACCCAGCCGATTGTGCGGCTGAGGCGTCCAAGAAGGAGCCCGGTGGCCAGAAACGGGATGCCGAGGCCCAGTGAATAGGTAGCGAGGAGTGCTGCTCCGGTAGCCGGTCGGTCGGCCGTGGCTGCGATCGCAAGGATCGAGGTGAGCACGGGGCCGATGCAGGGAGTCCATCCGAACCCAAACGCCACCCCGGCCACGGTCGGTGCGGCGCGTCCGTATCGTCCAAGCGCAGGATGGAATCGTTTCTCTTGGTACAGCCAGGGTGCTTTGAGAAAGAGCGAGCCGAGCATGAAGAGCGCCATGGCAAGAACCAGAGCACCCGACACTCGGGCGAGAAGTAGTTGATTGTCGAAGACCACGCCACCGATCGTTGATGCCGACACGCCAAGCAAGGTAAACACCGCACCGAAGCCAATGACGAACAGCGCCGTGTCTCGCATCACGGGAAACAGATTGGATCGACGCGACTGCTCGAGTTCGCTGATGTCGAGGCCGGTAACGACCGAGAGGTAGCCGGGAACAACCGGCAGCACACACGGGCTCGCAAAGCTGATGAGGCCGCCACCAAACGCCACAGCGAAACTTGCGAGATTTATGCCGTCCGGGTCAATCATGGGTGAGGAGGTAACCCGGCCCTCGATGGATTCCTTCCTCTTTTCGCCATGGTCTATTACCTGCAAAGATGGCGGTATGTGGGGAACATTTCGGGCTTGGTTAAAGCACTTCCGTAGCGACTGGTTTGCACTCCTGGTATCGGGCTTCGTGCTTGGTTGGCCGCTCCGTCGAGGCACGCGGTGGCTCGCCGACGGCGACGCCGATCCCGAGCAGCGTCTGTTCGACTACGAACTCTGGGCCGACCGGGTGGCCACTTGGTACAACTGGGTCATTATCGCCGGAGTGATCGTCGCGATTGTTGGCTTGGTTTACGCAACGATGATGTACAGCAAGTGTGAAGCCGGCGAGCACTGCCGTCAGTGTGCCGACCGCGAAATCGAACGAGCCGGACAAGTCCCGATGTGGACAAGCTGAAGCTGACCGAAGCAGGCGAGTGCCTAGACTCGCGGTGTGCGGTTCCGGCTCTCTTTTTCTGTCCCTCGTGTCCCGTCCGGCTGTCCTGTCCCGTCTGCTCTGCTGCTCACCCTCCTGGTTGTCGCCGGGGCATGTTCGAGTGACGCTGCTGGACCAACCGACTCGACGACGACTCCTTCGCCCACCAGCAGTAGCTCCACCTCTACGGCGACCGATACCCCCACGTCATCGGTTCCCGACGATGACTCGGCCGACCCGGCCGATCCGCCTGTCACGGGCGAACCCGGCGGCTTCGACGATCACGCGGCCCGCACGGTTCGCAGCATCGATGACTTCGATGCCCTTGCCGCCGAGGGCTCCTCAGGACAAGCCGTTCTGAAGTTCCTCATACCCGACTTGCTGGGCAGTGATCCCGAGCTGGCCGGCGATGTGTACTGGCTCGACAGTAACTTCTTCAAGCTTCACGACGAGTGGGTCTTCTTCCGGTTACTCAACAACCAGGAGGTGCCCGGAGTGGCCTCCCAGCCGCTGAACGAAGGCTCCTTTACAAGTATCGAAGAGATCTACGAACACTTTGACGGCGTCGAGCACGCCGATCTTCCGGGTGATCTTCGTTGGACGCCAACCGATCGACCCGGTGAGCGGTTGTACGTGGGCGAGTTCTATGCCCAAGCATTGCGCTACGACAACGACAACGATGATTACGACAACTACACGGCCCGCACCTACGGAATGGGTTCGATCATCCGCACCGTGCCGACCGACCTCAGCGACGCTCGCTGGCTCATGGAACTGCAGTTCAGCGAACGGGTAACACCAGAAGAGATGTCGCTCTACTTTGACTCGGTGTTGGCCACTCTCCCGGAGCAGATTGGGTCATCGCTCGAGTGGATCATCCGCTCAGCCGAGCAAGAAGACACCGCCGCCGAGATGGAGGCAAACGACTTCGCCTACGCCGATCGGGTCGTCCGGTGGTCCGAGATCGTGCCGCCGGGCGCGGTCGAGGTGTACAACGAAGGCATCGCTGCGGGTCGGTTGCTGCTCGTCGAGGACGGTGGCAAACAACTTTCCGATGCCCGAGACACCGACATCGTGCTCATCGAACGAGTTCCAGACTTTCTCCCTCCCGCAAACGCACTCATCACCTCCGACCCCCAGACGCCGCTTGCGCACGTCAACCTGTTGGCCCGAAACCGGGGAATCCCCAATGCGTCACGGTCTGGTTTGCTCGATGATCTAAGCATCCGACGCCATGCCGTTGCCCGAGCGCCAGCAATCGTTCGCACCAACTCCGCCGGCGAATTAGAGATTCAGGTCATCCGGACCGAGGACTACCGAGCCTGGCTGAACCTGCTCACCCAGGAGCCCATAGAGGCGCCACCGATTCCCGCTGGGGCGACCGATCCGTTGCTGGCTCTTACCGATCTGGCGCAAACCATCGAGCAGCAATCCGATATCGATGCGCTCCTGCCCGTCATCGGCGGCAAGGCGGCCGGCTTTCTCTCGCTGCTTGGCGCCGAGGGTGTAACCACTCCGCCTGACCCGGTGGTCATCACGACCCAGGTCTATGAGGAGCACCTTGACCAGGTTCGGCCGGCACTCGAGGCAATGTTGGCGCTGGACGACTTTGATGCGGCAAGTAACACCCGTCTACGGGTGCTGATGCTGCAAGGCCGAGGTGCCTTTGACGAGGCGTACCCCGAACAGCCCGATCAAGACTTCGCTGACGGATATTTCGACGAGTACGAGGCCGACCAGCCCGGTGCAGCGTCGGACCGAGTTCTCTTGGAAGGGGTCGTCGAGGCCGGGGGATTCGCAAAGTACCTCCGAGACGCATCGATTGCGCCCGACACCCTCGAAGTGATCACCGCCGAGCTCGAGGCCAACTTCGGTGAGTATGCGCCGGCGCAAGGGCTTCGGTTCCGCTCGTCGAGTTCGGTCGAAGATATCGAGGGTTTCAGCGGGGCCGGACTGTACGACTCCAGTACGGGCTTTCTCGATGCCGCTGCGCAAAGCGGCGATGATCAGAAGAAGACCATCGAACGAACCCTGAAGAAGACGTGGGGTTCGTACTGGGGATTCGAAGCGTACGAGGAGCGGCGGCGAGAGCAAGTCGACCACACCAGTGGCGCGATGGGCGTTGTGGTGCACGCTCGGTTCGACGACGACCTCGAACTCGCCAACGGTGTCGCGACGTTCCGGATCAATCCAACGTCCGGAACCGACCCGGATGTCTCGGTTGCAACCATCAACGTGCAGAAAGGGGCGGTGAGCGTGACCAACCCCGACCCCGATGTCATCGAACTCCCCGAGGTCGTTGAGGTGCGAACCCACCCAGCAGGAGACCGCACATCGACCCAGCTGGCCTCTTCGACGCTCTCTCCCGACACCGCGATCCTCAGCGACGCTGAACTTCTCGATCTGCATGATCAGATCGAATCGGTCGCCAACCTTTGGATGGAGCGGGTCAACGAATCTCTCCCCGAAGAGCAACGCATCAGCACACTCACGCTCGACTACGAGTTCAAGGTGATGGCACCTGGTTGGCCACAGCTCACGTCAGCAGCGGAGCAACCTCGCCGCATCGTCGTCAAGCAGGCCCGAAGCCTCGACCCTGGGCTACGCGGATTCGACCGGTCGGTCATCGACTTGCCGGTGCCGCGAGATGTGTTGGCACGGGCTCGGTTGATCGAGGAGGTCACGTGCGCAGCCGGTACCCACGTCGACGTCTTCACAACGCCGAATCTCATACCCGACATCGGCTACGACACCGAGCCGTTCTCGACCGCTGGTTCTTCAACAGCAGACTCTTTAGAAGCACCGGCCCACGCCGCCGACGAGCGCGAAGCAGGGTGCACGGTCGACGTCCTGTTCAGCAGCCCCGACGAATTCCTCGTCGCCCTCCTCGATCAACCAAACAACTAAAATCTCGTGTCACCACGCGACAAAATGTGTCGCGCTCTGTCAGAGATTCCGGGATGGTTAGCCGAGGGCTTTGGCGTTGGTGAGGGCTTCGACCTTGGCGTCGTCATAGCCAAGGACCTCTCGGAGAATCTCGTCGGTATGCTGGCCGACGGTTGGCGCCTTGGTGGGGTTTGGAAGCTCTTCGCCCACAAGTTTGAGCGGCAGCGGCATCTGTTCGGAGCCGAGTTGCTCGACCGGATAGAGCGGGAAACGGTGCTGGAACTGCGGATCGTCGGCCATCGATTTGCCGTCGTAGACCGGAGCGATTGGGGTGTTGAACTCGATCGAAAAGTCAAGCCACTCATCGGTTGTTTTCGTGCGGAAGATATCGCGCAGCTCGGTCTGAATTTCGGTGTTGCCACGGGCGTGGTCGGCGTACTTCGAGCCGGGGAACTTCTCGAACATGTCTTCGCGCCCCACCGCCTCGCAGAAGTTCTTCCAGAAGGCTTGTTCGCTGGCCATGAACAAAACGTGACCGTTGGACGACTCGTAGATCTGGTACCGGACGCCCTCGTACATTCCGGCAAGGCCGGGTGGGCGACGTTCGAAATCGTCGGCAGCGTTGCCGGTGACCTCGTCTTCGGGGCGGCGATACGCCAGATTGGTTTCGATGACGTACCAGTTCATATAGGCAGCGGCGTCGCTTTGCGCGATTTCCATCTGCGACCCGATGCCGGTGGCCCGAGCTCGGGTGATTCCGGCGAGCAGACCAAATGCACCCAGCATTGGCCCAACATTGATGCCGACGTTGGGGAACGGCGGAATGCGGGTAAATCCGTCATCGTCGACATCGGGCGGAATGAGTCCGGCCCACGTGTCGTAGGCGATGCCGTGGCTGGGCATGTCTCGGTACGGGCCCGTGGCGCCGTATCCGCTGATGCCGCAGAACACGATCTTGGGGTTGAGTTCGACGAGCCGCTCCCACGGGAGGCCCATCCGAGCCATTGCGCCGGGGCGCATGCCTTCAATGACGGCGTCAGCGCCGGCGATGAGGTCTTCAAAGACCGCCAACCCTTCAGGGTTCTTGAGATCGAGGGTGATGCTGCGTTTGTTGCGATGCGTGTGCAGATGGAGCAGCGACACGCCCTCGACGATGGGCCAGGTCATCTGACGGACGTAGTCGCCGGCTGGTGGTTCGATCTTGATGACGTCGGCACCCAAGTCGGAGAAGAAGGTGCTGAGGAGCCCTGGGCCGAGGATCGAGAAGTCGATGATTCTGACGCCTTCGAGAAGCGGCGGTGGGGACTGCTGGTCAGAAGAAGGATCAGAAGACATGGTTAAAAAAGTCTCAACTTGCTAGCGAGGAACGGATGGCAGCTATGACCGTATCTATATCGGCCTCGGAGATTCCAATGTGGGTCACAAGTCGTGTGGTTCCTTCTTGCATACTAAGCAAAACACTGTGGTCTTTCATCGCTGCGCCGAAGGCCGCGACCCCCTGAAGCGGCGATGCAGCGATGGCGGCAGAGAAGTTGGCAAACGCCATATTGGTGTTGCGTTCAACGACGTCGATGCCATCGATTTCGGCCAACGCATCGGCCAGACGTTGTGCGTTGTGATGATCGTCGGCGAGGCGGTCGATGTTGTTCTCGAGTGCGTACCGGCCGGCTGCTGCGAGCAGACCAGCTTGTCGCCAACCGCCACCCAACATCTTGCGCCACTTACGAGCCCCGGCAATAACCTCGGTGTTGCCCACCAGAATCGACCCGATCGGTGCGCCAAGGCCCTTTGAGAGACAGATCGAAATCGAGTCGAAGGGAGCTACGAGCGTTGCGGGCGTTGTATCCAACTCGACGACGGCGTTAAACACACGTGCGCCATCGAGGTGGTAGCTCAGGTTGAAATGGTCGGCAACCGCTGCGCCGTCTTTGAGTTCGGCGAGCGGGATTGCCTTGCCATTGGTGGTGTTCTCAACGCAAAGCAACCGGCTGCGAGCGAAGTGGTGATCGTCGGCCTTTACGACGTTGCGAACATGGTCGAGGTCGATCATTCCCGACTCGAGCATCCGCACCGGCTGGGGTTGAATGCTGCCGAGCACTGCGGCCCCGCCAGCTTCATAGGAGTACGTATGGGCGTGGTCACCAACGATGTATTCGTCGCCGCGCTGGCAGTGCGCCATGAGCCCGCAGAGATTGCTCTGCGTACCAGTAGGAACAAACATCGCTGCGTCTTTGCCGAGGAGATCAGCAGCGAACGCTTCGAGGTCATTGACCGTGGGGTCGTCGCCGTAGACATCGTCGCCGACCGGAGCGTTCGCGATGACGTGACGCATTGCGTCGGTGGGCTGGGAAACAGTGTCAGAGCGGAGGTCGATCACGCTCCGAGTCTGCTACATCCAGGCGCCGATGTCGGTCTCGACGCGGGCAAGAATGTGGTCCCGAAGGTCCTGTGCAGTTTCGAGAGAAATATGGGGGATGGTGAACGATCCGCCTGCGGTGCCGAGCTGTACCGATGCCAGGCGCTTCCGGCGCTGCCAGAGTCCCTGGCGGATGCGTACCGACTGCACTTTGCGCAGAGCGGCCTCGGTGCGCTCGACGTTGACGAAACCGTGCTCGAGGACAATCTGGTCGTTGCCGATGTTCCAACCCCAATACCGGTGAAACAAAACCGCTGCCACCCGCCCGTGGATAATCACGTAGGCCGCACCGATAAGAAGCGGAAGCACAAACCAGTTTGTGGCTTCTTCCACTTGCCAAACAACAACGGCAATTACTCCGAGGATCGCCGCCGGGAGTATGCCATCGAGAAGCGTCTTGCGGTTGACGATGCGCCGATCGATGGGCTGGGTGGGTTCGGGGCGGTCCTGCGACAGGAAGAGTTCGGTGATGTCGGTCGCTTTGTCATCGGGAGCTCCGGGAATCGAGAACTGGCCGGTTGCGTTGGCCGCGTCGACCTGCACGGCCGAGGCCTGAGGGAGATAGACCGAGGTGCGTTTGAAGAACCGTTCGATTGGGTTTCGTCGTTGCCGGACAAACTGCACCCGTTCGGTTCGAGCGATTCGCTCGCGTTTGGTGAGCAGTCCGGCGGTAAGTCGAAGGCCTTCTTGGCTACGCCAAACGGTGAGCTGAAACTCCCGAATCATGGTGCCGATGAGGAGGACGGCAACCCCGGCGAGGATGAGGACGACCCCGAGGATGACAGCGGCGACGACGCCAGTGATGTTCTCGGCGAGGAAGCGTTCGACGACGCTACCCAGGCCGAGTCCGCCAAGAGCGAGCAACCCGAACACCACCTGCGGGCTCGGTCGCGAGACCGCGAGCTGTACGAGATCGGCGAACTCGTGACGCAGCACCATGGTGCGGCGATCTTCCTGAGGCGTGATCGCACCCGGTGTTGGAACAACTGCAGCAGCCTTCGGGAAAGGTGTCGGGTACGCCGAGGTCGACTCGGGGTTCGCTGCCGGGTAGCTATCGGACGTCGGGTATGGATCGCCGTTTGGGGCTAGGGGGTTTGGGAGTGGCGGTGCCTCCGGGGCGGCAGCGGTGCCGGCCTTGTCGAGACCAACCACCCGAGCACGGAGCGCCGCCACGACATCATCGGTTACCGCAGCGAGCGAGAATTCGGAGCCGGAGGTGCCAGCGGAATCCACGGTTACCGACCGCACGTTAAAGAGTTGCTGGACAACTCCCTGCTCGGTGCCGATCTGCTGGATGCGGTCGAGCGGAATTTGCGTGCGGCTTTTGTTGAGTACGCCCTTCTCGAGAACCATCTCGCCGTTCTCAACCCAGAATCGGGTGCGACTCCACGCCAGCGCGGAGAATCCGACCAGCGCAACGAGCGCAAGGGGAAGCGCGATGAGACCAAAGAGCCGATTCCGGCCGAATCCCAGGATCACTACCGGTACGAGCGCCTGCAGTGCTTGCACGTTAAAGACGTTGGCGACGATGGCGATTGGTGATTGCCGCTGGGGTTGGTCGAGCGAGTCGGTCATTTTGGCCGGAACTAGAGCGCCGAACTCGGGCCGGCGGCGGCGACTCGAGCCAAGATCTGATCCTTCAGAACGCCTGCAGCCTCGGCCGTGAGTCCCTCGATCGAGAGATCAGCACCTGCACCGCCTGCAGTAAAGACTCGAATCGTCGATAACCCCATATTCCGTTCGAGCGGGCCGCTATGAACCGACGCATGCTGCACGCGGTTGAAGGGCACGGTGATTGCGGTGCGAATGATGACACCTTTTCGCACGGTGAGGTCGTGTTCGCGCACCGCATAGCCCCAGTAGGCGAAGCTCAGCCGGGTTGCGACGGCAAGCGCTGGGGAGAGTGTCAGGGCCGCGACAATGACGAGTGGGCCGAGCCATCCGGGTCCGTCGAGAAACACCGTCAGCACGAGTCCGGCAAGCAGCAGGAGTGCCGCCGGGATTGCGAGAAGCATGAGTCGAAGTGTGAGGAGTTTGCGTTCGAGCGGGCGGAAGTCTGTGTCGCGAAGCTGCGGGTGGCCAGTGAGTTCGACTGACGCGTTCGAGAAGGCTGCTGGCTCTGTCGGTTCTGTGAGCTCTGTCGGTTCTCCGGTCATTGCTCCGGCTTGATCCTGATAGTGGCCAGGCGATGCTCGAGCCCGTCGATAACCGTTGCGAAGCCGTGTTCGAATCGCTGGTCGGGAGTCCACGCAATACACGCCGCCATAAAGTCGTAGGTGCCCTGAAACTCCTCGGGGAGGTTCGCCCGATCGACGGTAACTCCGCCGTCGGTGATTTCGGCCATTAAGCCGACCTCCAGACGAACTGAGCCCACGAGCCAACTTGCTGCGGTATCGAAAGCCAACGCTGCTTCTTTGGTGGGGAATCCAGCAGAGCGGAGAAGCTCGTAGCAGGTTCGCATGAATTCGAGTCTGGTTTGGCCAGGGATCGGCCGGTCGAGCATAAGGCTCAACGCATTGGGGTGTTCGAGGGCCACGGCCCGAAAGGTCGAGAACAGCTCATACGCATCGTCGCGCCACGGTCGTTGCGCAGGTGTTCCGGCTTTGGAAGCGCCGTAGCGGGCCAAGACGTCTCGGTAAAGGTGCTCGCCCATCGCCGCGAACAGATCGTCCTTGTTCGCCACATGGTTGTAGAGCGACATGGCCTCGACATCGAGCGCCGCGCCGAGCTTGCGCATGCTCAACGCGTCAAGACCCTCCTGGTCGGTGAGCGCGAGAGCGGTTGCGGCAATCCGTTCTCTTCGAAGAGGTTCGCGGGCCTTGGACGACATCGGGCCCTATCGTAGGCGAAACGAATCCAAACTTGGAGAGAGCGTGGCTTACGACTTCGATCAGCTCATCGATCGCCGCGGTACCAACGCGATGGCCCAGGAAGGGTTTCGCACGTATCTCTTTGGTGACGAGGGCCCAGCGGTAACGTTACCGTGCCCCGATGACGAGACCCTTTCGATGTGGGTCGCCGATATGGCGTTCGCTACCGCTCCCGTCGCAACCGAGGCGATGGCTGAACGAGTACGGCATCCGATCTTCGGATACACCGGACTGCTCGACGATGAGCTTTTCAACGCGTTCCGTGGTTGGTGCGAGCATCGGTATGGGTGGATGCCCGAGCAGGAGCATTTTGTCACGGCCCGGGGTGTGGTGCCTGCACTCCGAGACCTTGTCGATCAGGCGACGCAGCCGGGGGAGAAGGTCCTGACGCTCACGCCGGCGTACGGCCACTTTCAGAAATCGTGCCAGAGACATGATCGCGAAATGGTGCTGAGCGACCTGGTGAGGGGAACCGACGGGGACTACTCGCTCGACCTCGATGACTTCGCGGCCAAAGTGGCCGACCCGTCGGTGCGAATGTTCTTCCTGTGCCACCCGCATAATCCGACCGGTCGGGTGTGGGCCGAGGACGAACTGGTGGCGATGACCGACCTCTGCCTGGCCAACGACGTGTTGGTCGTGTCCGATGAGATCCACTGCGACCTGCTCCGTCACGGTGTGTCACACACGCCTCTTGCGTCGCTGTTCCCCGACGCCGATCAAATCATCACGTGTATGTCGGCGAGCAAGACGTTCAATCTCGCTGGCCTTGGCTTGGCCAACATCGTCATACCCAACGACCAACGCCGAGAGCTGTGGAACGACCGGGTCGCGTCGACAGTGAACCCCATCAGCCTTGCCGCCACAACCCGAGTGTTTCGCGACGGCGGACCATGGCTCGAAGAGCTCCGGACCTACCTCGACGGCAACTTTGCGATGCTGCAGAGCACACTGGCTGACGAGCTCCCACATGCGGGTTTCCTCGTCCCCGACGCAACGTACCTGGCGTGGGTGAACCTGGGGCACTACTTCCCGAACGACGAGAAGGTCAGTCGACTCATCGCCGAGGCAAGTGGCCTCCTGATCGAGGGTTCAGACCTCTTTGTCGCCAATGCCGCCGGGTACATCCGAATGAATCTTGCCTGTCCGAGATCGGTGCTCGAAGATGCGCTTCGCCGGCTCGTCGCCGCGGTTCATTCC
>CALGZB010000111.1 GCA_937934655.1 uncultured Acidimicrobiales bacterium
CCAAAGCGAAAAGTGGGGCCTTACCGACATTCGATTCATCGTCATGTTGCTGGTTGGGCTCGCCCTCTTGCCCGCAATGATCCAACGGTCGCGCACCCACCCAGAACCGCTCATCAAACTCGAGCTGTACGACTACCAGTCGTTTCGGAGCGCGAATGTCGGGGTATCGCTCTGGGGTCTTGGTTTCGCTTCGGGGTTTCTCGTCAACTCGTTGATGTTGCAGGACGTCTGGGATCTCCCGATCCGAAGTGTCGGGCTCGCGCTGGTTCCCGCACCTTTGTTGGCCGCCGCAGTTTCGGTCGCGACCGGTCGCTACGCCGACCGCTACGGGCATCGCTGGCTACTCGGCATCGGCTGTTCGTTTTGTGGCATTGGTTACCTGCTCCAAGGGCTCCTGCTCACCAGCACGCCAGCGGTGTGGACGATCTTTGTGCCGCTTAGCCTCATCGGGGGAGTGGGTGTTGGGCTCACCGTTGCCACTTGGTCCAGCGCTGGAATTGCCGACATTCCCGAACAGTTCTTCGGCGTAGCAGGCGCCACCTACAACACGGTGCGTCAGGCGTCGTACGCCATGGGTATCTCGGTTTCAATCGCCCTCATCGCCTGGGGGTCAAGCGCCGAAGCCGACGGGCTGGCAAACACCCGCGGAATCCGCTGGGCATGGTTCTTTGTGGCCGGCGCATATCTGGCATCGGCGGTCGCCGTGGTGAAAACCTTCCCCGCCGGGTCAAGCGCCGACCGGGCAGAAGCTCAGGTCGAAGCGTCGTAGTCATTAAGTGCATCCCGGGCGAGCTGGTCGATGTCGGCCTGTTGGCCACCCTGCTCGGACACGCCGAGGAACAACAGCAGGTCTTCTCGCACGATGAGGAGGTTCTCGGAATCCTGACCGAGGTCATCGGTCGAAAAGAACCGCAACACCTCAAGTGCTCCGGGAATCGGCGGAGGATCTTTGATGGTCACCACGGCCCCCAAGCCGTCCTCGGTGCAGGTTACCAACTGGCCGAAGTCACGAAAGAGCGATTCTAAATACGCCGAGTCGCCCCTGGCGATGAGGATGAGGCCATCGTCAGGCGATTCGCCAAAGCCGTATTCGGCGAAGAACCCGTCGTTCACCACGATTGGCTCAGCCACATCGCAGGTCGATGCCTCCTCCTCTTCAGGGTCGAACAACACAAACCGATTCATGCCGAGTCCAGAGAACTGTTCCCACCCTTCACCAAGGCTTTCGGGTGACGGAATCAGCGGGTAGTACGACTGAGTCCGCAGTTTCGGATCGTCGTACTTCTCGAAACCGACAGTCTCGCCAGCGGCGATACCGACGTCAATCGAAGACCCTGCTTCGGCCACCGATCCGGCGCGTGGCTCGGTCTCGGCCACCTCACCACTGACGATGTCGCCGGATTCGACACCATCAATCACAACGATCGACACCAGAAACCCCGACTCCTCAAGAACGCGGCGTGCTTCGGCCTCGGACAGGCCAACAACGTCGGGAACCGCAACACCTGCGGGTCCGCTTGCGCCGCTCGAAGGTGCATCATCGCCCTGATTCGCAACGCCATCGATCGACACTCTGTCGTTCTCCAAGGTGGTCAAAAACCATGCACCGCAAACAACAAGGAGCACGGCGGCTGCCACACCGCCAAGAATGCGGTTCCTTTTGCGGAGCGCAACCGTCCGGGTGACGTCGCCCATCGACGGTGTCTTGATGTCGAGCTCCGAAACGGCGTCGTTGGCCAATTGGTCCAGATCGATAGTCATACAATTTCTCCTGCAAGTTCGTCGGTCAGTTCGATCTGCAGCGCCCGGTAGGCGGAGCGAAGGGTTGCCGAGACGGTGCCGCGCGCAATACCCATCGCTTCCCCGATTTCGGCTTCCTTCAATTGCCCAACATGGCGAAGAACCACGGCATGTCGTTGGCGATCGGGAAGCCCGGCTACCAACAGCCACAACTCTCCAGCTGGCGCCGGTTCGTCAGCGACCCGAACCTTTCGAAGCAATGTCGACTCGAGGGATCGCCGACGAAGTCGACGCCGGGCGGCGTTCATTGCAACCTGGTAGGTCCATCCACCCGGAGACCCCATCGTCGAGACGTTCTTCCACCGTTCGAACGCACGGGCGCAAGCTTCATCAGCGGCCTCGTGAGCAACATCAGGCGAACCAAAGGCCAGCGTGAGTGAGGTAACCAGCCGCGGATGCGTCTCGGTGTACCACTGCTCAAAGTCGAGAATCAGATCGGTCATCGCACTGGTAAGTCACCGAGAGGCGAAAATGCGTAGTCCGTCGCCAACTCTTTGCCCTCAAGATGATGGTGTCGCCTGCGCTCGTGCGCTGGCACTGACCACGATGTACACGCCAATGATTACGAGCACACCGCCGATTGCCTCGATCACACCGAGTACCTCGTCGCGAATCAACCAACCAAAGAACACCCCGAACAGAGGAATCAAGTAGGCGGTAGACGCAGCAACGGTTGGCGTTGCCTTCTTCACCACCGTTGCCATGAGCGAGAACGTGACCGCGTTCGACGGGATGGCGGCGTAGAGGACCGGAATGAGAAGCCCGATGGACCAGTCGGTTTCGGCGGTGCCCTCGGTGATCAAACCAAACGGAACTAAGACCATCGACGACATTACTAATTGCACACCCACCAGCATGATGGGGGAGATGTCGGTGAAGTCTTTCCACTTCATGTAGACGGTTCCAAACGACCAGGCGATTGCGCTGAGCACCAGCGAGCCGATGCCGATTGCCGTCGACTCGCCGCCCAGCGAGGGGCTTGCCAACACCGCAGCTCCGCCGAACCCCACCGCTAAGCCGACTTTGCCGAGACGACTGGTTCGAGTGCCGAGCAGTGCAAGCGAAAGTAGGGCGGTGAACAGCGGCATCGTCGACGACACAAGCGACCCGAGGCCAGCCGGCACCCTGTTCACGCCGTAGATAAGAAGCGCGCTCGACACTGTGGTGATGCTGAAACTCACCACAAAGATGTTTCGGTAGTCGGCGCTTTTGGTGGGCAGCCGCTCGCCCCGCAGAAACGCGAAAGCCAGAAGGAAACTGCCGCCAACGACCGTGCGCATACTGGCCAGCATGAACGGGGTGGTGTGATCGAGCGCAAACTTCAGATTCGAGAAGTTGCCGCCAATGAGCGCGGCGATAAGAACGACGGTGGCAAGGAGGAGGCGGCGACTCACGGCGACATCATCACCCGCGTTCGGGCTGGTGACCAACCAGTTCCTTCGCAGATTTACGACGCGATTGTCGAAAACCGGGCCGCCCCGTGCGTCGTGTTGACAAAACCCACGACCAAAGAGGACCTGCCATGTTGTACACCGCATTTATCTGGACCGATGTGAGTAGCCAAGCCGACGTCGAACTCGCCGACTACGACACCTTCACAACAACAGCGGTGGAGGCGGGCGTGATGGCCGGCGGCCATGAGCTCCACTCGCCCGACATCGCAACGACGATTCGGTTTCGTGACGACGAAGTCCTCATGACCGATGGGCCATTCGTCGACTCCAAAGAGCAGATCACCGGCTACTACCTCTTCGAGTGCGCCAATCTCGACGAGGCAATCGCTTGGGCCGCAAAGATTCCAGGTGCGCGTCACGGTGCGATAGAGGTGCGGCCGGTTCAAGAACGTTCCGACGGCTCGACGGAGTCGGCGCAATGAATCAGCCAGTAGAACCAGACGCAGCATCGACGGTCCTCCATGAAACGGCCCCCGACGGGCCACGCACGCTTGCCGATGTCGAAGAGCGGATGAACATTCCGCTCGTTCACGCCATGGAGACCCAACGGGCCATACGTCGGCTGCGACCCGACCCGGTCGATATGGACCTGATCGTTCGGTGCATCGAGCTGGCGCTCAAGGCGCCATCGGGTTCCAACGACCAGAGCTGGCAATTCGTCGTGGTCACCGATGCCGACGTGAAGGCCAAGATCGGCGAGCGGTACCTCAAAACATGGAAGCCGTACGCAAAACGGCTGGCAAAACAGAACCCTGGCGAC
>CALGZB010000112.1 GCA_937934655.1 uncultured Acidimicrobiales bacterium
TTGGTAAACCAGGGCGACGCTCTGATGCACATTGCCGAAGACCTCGTACCGGTCAGTGAGTATCCGGCTAGCAAGGATTCAGAGAGCAAGGAGAAGGCATGAAGATCGCCATCCTCTCCCGTGCGCCCGGCTCCTACGCCACCAAGCGACTGGTAAAGGCCACCAGCGATCGCGGCCATGAGGTTCGGGTGCTCGACACCCTCCGATTCGGCATCGACCTCGCAAGTGACGAACCCGAGCTGCAGTACCGTGGCCGACCACTCGACGATTTCGACGCCATCATTCCTCGAATCGGAGCGTCCATCACCTACTTCGGCACCGCCGTCGTTCGCCAGTTCGAACAGATGGACGTGTACACGCCGAACACGGCCAGCGCCATTGGCGCCTCACGCGACAAGCTCCGAGCGTTTCAGATTCTTTCTCGCTATGACATCGGTATCCCGAAGTCGACCTTTGTTCGCGACCGCCAAGACGTTCCCGCTGCCATCCGTCGAGTCGGCGGCGCACCTGTGGTCATCAAACTTATTGAAGGAACGCAGGGCATTGGGGTCATGTTGGCGCCAGACGCCGCCATCGCCGAAGCCATTGTCGAAACCTTGCAAAGCGCCGACCAGAACGTGCTCCTTCAGCAGTTCATCGGCGAATCTCGGGGCCGCGACGTTCGTGCGTTTGTTATCGGCAACCGAGTCGTCGCAGCGATGCGGCGAACCGCACAAGGCGATGAGTTTCGCAGCAACCTTCACCGTGGCGGATCAATCGCCCAGGTCGACCTGAGCCCTGAGTACGAGCGGGTAGCCGTGCAGGCTGCCCAAATTCTCGGCCTTCAGGTCGCCGGCGTCGACCTCCTCGAAAGCGACCACGGGCCGCTGATCATCGAGGTCAACTCCTCCCCCGGTCTCCAAGGCATCGAGGCCGCGACCGGACTCGACGTTGCCGGCGCAATCATCGACTTCGTGAGCAACCAAGTTGGTTTCCCCTCGCTCGATGTCCGCCAAAAGCTCGGCATGGCCGCCGGCTATGGCGTGGCCGACATCGTGGTCCGCGAAGGTTCCGACCTTGTGGGTCAATCGATCGGCGATTCGAGCCTGCGCGACCTCGACGTTTCGGTGCTCATGGTGGAACAACACGGCAACGTGTACCCCAACCCGCGACGCGACCGCGTGCTTGAAGTCAACGACCGACTCACGTGCTTTGGCCACCTGGAGTCGATGCGGGCCCTTGCACCAGAGCGGCGCAAACGGCGCGTATCCATCGACGAGCTACCGGGCCATCCGCTTCCTGACGCCTAGAGCGTTGCCACCACTGCAGCGGCTGCTTCGCCGACGATGTCGATGGTTTGATCGATGATCTCGTCGGTGTGTGCGAGGCTCGGGAACAGCACTTCGTACGCTCCTGGGGCCCAGGCGACACCGCGGTTGAGTAGCTCGTGAAAAAGCTTCGGATAGATGCCATTGTCAGCCGCCGCTGAGGCTTCGTCGAAGTTGGTTGGAGCCGTGTCGGTGAAGAAGATTCCGACCAGCGATCCCACCCGAGGCACAACTGCGGTGAGACCAGCGCTGGCAAGCGCCTGCTGCATTCCGTCGGCTAGTCGGGTGGCCTTGGCCGTGAGCTGCTCATATGCACCCGCATCGAGGAGTTCGAGCGTGGCGAGACCGGCGGCGGTTGCCAACGGGTTCCCCGACAGCGTGCCTGCTTGATAGACGCCGCCAAGGGGTGCAAGGTGGCTCATGATCTCGGTGCTTGCCGCAAAGGCGCCGACCGGCAATCCGCCACCGATGACCTTTCCGAAGCACCAAACATCGGGCTGCACGCCGAAGAACTCGGTGGCGCCACCACGGGCCAACCGGAAGCCGGTGATGACCTCGTCGAACAGCAACAGGGCACCCGCCGCGTCGCAGGCGTCGCGCAACTCCTGAAGGAAGCCCTCTTTTGCCGGGACAAGGCCCATGTTGGCCGGAAGGGCCTCGACACAAACGACGGCGATGTCTTCGGTGATTTCAGGGAGCACGTTCCATGGAGCGACGATGGTGTCTCCCACCGCGCCGTCGGTGACGCCGTCGCAGCCCGAAAGGCCTTGGCTGGCTACACCACTGCCGCCGGCAGCCAGGAGAGCGTCGCTGTGGCCGTGGTAGTGGCCCGAGAACTTGAGAATCTTGTCGCGTCCGCTGGCCCCTCGGGCGAGACGAACAGCCGACATCGCAGCTTCGGTGCCGCTGGAAACCAAGCGAACCATTTCGACGCCCGGAACACGGTCGACCACGGCTTCGGCGAGGAGAACTTCGCGTTCGGTGGGCGCTCCGTAGGTGGTGCCAGAAAGTGCGGCTTCGCGCACGGCTTCGATGATCTTTGGGTGCGCGTGACCGGCAATACCCGGGCCATAGCTCTGCACCCAGTCGATGTACTGCTTGCCTTCAACATCCCAGAGGTACGGGCCCTCGGCACGCGCTGCAAAATATGGTCGACCGCCTACCGAGCCGAACGCTCGAACCGGCGAGTTCACGCCGCCGGGTATTACCTTTTGGGCACGCTCAAAGAGCGCGTCGCTTGTCTGGCTGGAGTTGGAGCTCATGAAGAGAGTCTTTCGGCGATATGGCGTGCGTAGTAAGTGAGGATCATGTCGGCGCCTGCCCGTTTGATCGCCATGAGATGTTCGAGCGACACCGCATCTTCGTCGATCCAGCCGTTCGCTCCGGCTGCCTTGATCATCGAGTACTCGCCCGAGACTTGGTAGGCGGCCAGCGGAATGTCGACTTCGGCACGGGCCTTCGCGATGATGTCGAGGTATGCCATGGCGGGCTTCACCATCACCATGTCGGCACCCTGTTCGATATCGGCGTGAATCTCGACCAGCGCTTCGCGAGCGTTGCGGAAGTCCTGCTGGTATCCCTTGCGGTCACCGCCGTCGGCGATACTCACATCGACCGCGTCGCGGAACGGTCCATAGAGGGCCGACGCATACTTCGCGGCGTAGGCGAGGATTGCGGTGTCGTGGTGGCCTTCGTCGTCGAGTGCCTCACGGATCGCAAGCACCTGACCGTCCATCATTCCCGATGGCGCCACGATGTGGGCCCCAGCGTCGGCTTGAGCGATAGCGGCTCGCTCGTACAGTTCGAGGGTGGCGTCGTTGTCGACGTTTCCGTAGATATCGACGATGCCGCAATGGCCATGATCGGTGTACTCGTCGACACAGAGATCGGGAATCAGCACCACGTCGTCGCCGAGGTCGTCTCGCAGGTCTTTCAATGCAACCTGGACGATCCCATCAGGGCTCCACGCTTGGCTACCCATCGCATCTTTTTCCAGCGGAACACCGAACAGCACGATGGCGGGAACGCCAAGATCACGAAGTTCCTTGACCTCTTGGCGAAGCGATGCCCGACTGTGCTGGACCACCCCGGGAAGCGAGTGAATCGGCTCTGGATCGGTGATTCCCTCACGCACAAAAAGCGGTGCGATGAGATCGTCAACATCGAGTTTGGTTTCGGCCACCAACCGACGGATTGCCGCCGTTGAGCGGAGCCGTCGAGGCCTGCGCTGCGGAAAGGTCATCGATCGCGAGCGTAGAGCCAAGCGGCCGCTAGCGGATAGGCGGACTGAGCAGTTCTACCGGGAAGTCGAGCAATGAATCGAGGACCAAATCGGCCTTACTGAAGTCGGCATCGGCGGTGATTGCGTTGGGTACGACCACACACGTCATTCCAGCGGCCTTGGCAGCTAGGACTCCGTTGAGTGAATCCTCGATCACCACACAGTCTGCCGGGTCGACCTGAAGCTGTTCGGCGGCATGGAGGAACACGTCGGGCCACGGTTTGCCGTTCTCCACGAAGTCGCGAGTCGACACGTTGGAAAAGCGTTTCCGCAGGCCGCGAGCGTTGAGATGATGCTCGACCCAGGAACTGGGTGAGCTCGAAGCCACCGAGAGCCCGAGGCCTGCCTGTTCGGTCATTTCGATGACGTCGAGGACACCATCGCGGAGGTTGGTCTGTTCGACCCTGCGGTAGTTCTCTTTGAGCCGACGCGCCTGAATCTCGTCGAGGTTGTCGAGCGGGCCAACCAGTTCCTGCAGCACGTCGGTCCAGTGGCGGTGGTTAGCGCTACCGATACCGCTCTTGAAGAGTTCGAGGGAGTAACTAACACCGTGACGCTGAAACTCCTCGTCGACCGATGAATACTGCGCCGATTCGGTGTCGATGATGGTTCCGTCGAAGTCGAAGATGACGGCTGCGGTCATGAGGTTTGTTTCCCTGCTGCTGTCGAACCTGTTTCCAATGAACCGGTGAAGATGAGTTTCTCGAATCGTTCGAGACCGATATTGCCTCCCGAGAGGGTCACCCCTACCTTCTTGCCGGCCAGACCAAGATCGCGGCGAAGGACCGCAGCCAATGCCGATGCGCCGCTCGGTTCCACCACCAGCTTGGCGTCGGTGAAAAGGATCTTCATCGTGTCGACCAGTTCTGCATCGGATACCAGCGGAAACGCGTCGACGTGCTCGTAGTTGATCGGCCACGTGAGTTCGCCGGGGGCCTGGACTGCCTGACCGTCGGCGATCGTGCGAGGTACATCGATGGTGATGCGCTCACCAGCTGCAGCGGAGAGCGCATGGTCGTTACCGGCCTCGGGTTCAGCGCCAAAGACGGCGATATCTGGTCGGTGCTGTTTCGCCGCAAGAACGCATCCGGCAAGAAGCCCGCCACCACCCACACAAACGACGATGGCGTCGAGGTGGGGAACTTGCTCCATCAGCTCCAAACCAACCGTTCCCTGGCCGGCGATGACCTCGCGACGGTCATAGGGCGGAATAAGGACTCTGCCTTCTCGCTCGGCGATCTCGGCGGCGATGTCCTCGCGGCTCTCGGTGTAGCGGTCGTACTCGACCACGGTTGCGCCGTTGGCTTTGGTAGCAGCCAACTTCTCAGGTGGGGCATCTGTCGGCATCACGATCACCGACGTAGAGCCGCACATCGTTGCCGCCATCGCGACGGCCTGGGCATGGTTTCCCGACGAAAATGCAACCACGCCGGCCTTCAGTTGCTCGTCAGTAAGCGCCCGCACCGCGTTGTAGCCGCCCCGAAACTTGAACGCTCCGGTCCGCTGCAGGTTCTCGGCCTTCAGGAAGACCTGGGCTCCCGCAATCTCATCGATCGTTGGGTTGGTGATGACCGGGGTCCGCACCGCCACGCCCTGAAGGCGCGATGCCGCAGCAACGACGTCATCAAAAG
Organism: uncultured Acidimicrobiales bacterium; assembly: GCA_937934655.1. GTDB lineage: Bacteria > Actinomycetota > Acidimicrobiia > Acidimicrobiales > SHLQ01 > CALLQB01. The sequence goes on from CALGZB010000112.1 coordinate 5,220, forward strand.
AGACCGGGGCACCTAGAGATACTGGCGAGACTGAACTCATGGAGCGACGCTACAGGAGCCGGCAAAGAGCCGGACCCCAATTAGCGCCACTCTCATGATCGTTCACTAGTTATTCGTCCTCTACTCGTCGATGAACCACTCAAACCGCAGCACGTCGCCCGGCTCAACATCGATCAGGGTGACCCATCCTTCAATTCCGGGCGCCTGTTCCTCGGTAAGAGCACCCACGTAGCTGGCCGCTTCTTCCGGGCTGACTTCGACGGGTTCAGCCAGAATGCTGAACGCTGACGTTCCGGCTGGTGAAGCTTCTAGGACCCGAAAGATAACGACGGTCTCGGTAACTGTGGTGGTTGGCGCAACCGTTGTTTGCGGAATCGTTGTCTGGGGAATAGTTGTCCCAGGGATTGAGGTTTGCGGAGCAGTAGTATCAGGAACGGTTGTCGGGGGAACGGTGGTTTCGGTTCCAAAGCTGAATGCGGGAACCGACGTCGTGGTCGTGCCCGCAGATCCGTCGTCGAGAGGTTCCTCATCATCGAAGAAGCCTTCGTCGAAGAAGCCGTCGGGGCCAACGGTGGTCGGGACTGGGGGAACGTCCCACTCGTCGCTGGTCTCCCACTCGTCTTCCCAGCCGTCGTTAACTGCACTGGTGACCTCTTCGAAGCTGGCCGTTGTTCTCGTTCCAAGAATTGCGAGCGGCAGGAAGCCCAAGCCGGCAAGAGCGCCGTCCTCCTCAAAGAGGGTCTCGGGGTTATCGATCCAGCCCTGAAGCTGGTCGCGCTCGAGCTCGCGAACCTGCTCGAGCATTGGCTGCATCATCGACGCCATCGGCGACAGATACCACTGTCCGTCGACACGGTGCACACGAACTGCGGACGACGTTGGAAGCATCGAAGCGACTCCCAGTCCCATCTCGTCCATGTCGGACTTCGAGATTTCGCAGTAGCCATCGCCATGGTTCATAACCATGCAATCGGCTCCCGTATCGATCGTGATGTGTCCGTCGTCGTTCTTGTAGTCGACTGCGAATCCGTCGACCCAAACTTGGCCATCATCGCCATCGGTCTCAGACCGCATATCGATACGGCTGAACTCGACGATCGAGTCGCCACCCAACTCATCGTCGATTTCTCGCTGGGCTTCAGGCAGGAAAAGGTTTGCGTAGTCGTACAGCGCCGCTGCTTCCTGAGGGTCGAGAGCACCAATCATTGCCGACAGGTCGAGGTTTTCGGCAGCTGTTGCCAACGCCCAAATGGTGTCCTCGGGGGTTTCTCCGCCGGTTGGCGTAGGACCCTGACCGAAGGCGGGGAGCCCCTCGACTCCAGAATCAAGGCGAATACCCTCAGCGATCGAGTACCAGAGGCTGACGTACCATTCGCCATCCCGTTGCACGGTGACAAGGCCCAAATCGTCGATGCTCTCGACCGATGTTTCCATCGCCTCTTCGCCTTCTGCGGTGAGTTCGGCGAGGGTTTCAGCAGGAAGGTTGTCGGTGATGAGCGAACCGTACGGAAGCATGCTTGCGTCGCCGGTACCGGTAAAGGTTCCGTTTACTTGC
>CALGZB010000113.1 GCA_937934655.1 uncultured Acidimicrobiales bacterium
GCAGCCTCATGGGCTGAGTACCTCGGTCTCGATGACGACAACTGGGTGCTCCCCGACATACTGGCCGGAGCGCTTCTCGCCGTGGCGAAGTCCTATGTTTTGCAGCGCCCTCGACCCGAACCTGCCGTTGTCGCTCAACAAGTCGAACTGCACGTTGCGGCGCTGCTAACCGCTACGGGCTGAGCTGAAATCGGCTACGAAGTAGCGTCGTCGCTAGCGCGGCGGTAGCCGGCAAAACCACGAAGGCGGAGGCTGTTCGACACCACGAAGAGCGACGACAACCCCATCGCTCCCGCCGCTATCATCGGGCTGAGCACGCCAAAGGCGGCCAACGGAATCGCCGCAGCGTTGTAGGCGAATGCCCAGAACAAGTTGCCCTTGATCGTCGACAGCGTGCGGCGGGCCAGCGCAATCGCATCGGCCACAGCAAGAAGGTCGCCGCTAACCACGGTGAGGTCCGAAGCTTCGATAGCGATGTCGGTTCCGGTGCCGATGGCGATGCCGAGATCGGCCTGGGCAAGGGCAGGTGCGTCGTTCACTCCGTCGCCGACCATCGCCACCCGTTTCCCGGATTCTTGCAGGCGGCGAACTTCGGCGGCTTTATCATCGGGGAAGACCTCGGCGATGACGTTGTCGATGCCGACCGCCTTGCCGACTGCTTCAGCCGCTCGCCGGTTATCGCCGGTGAGAAGGGTGACGCTGAGGCCTTGTTCACGGAACGCCTCTATGGCAGCCGCCGATGTTTCTTTGACGGTATCTGCGACCACGAGCACCAGTTCGGCGGTGCCGTTGCGGCCGGCAAGGACCACGGTGAATCCGTTGGTCTCGGCCTGCGCAGCAGCGGTTTCGACCTCGGGCGATACGGCGTCGAACAAGCTGCGGCGGCCTACAAGAATCGGGATGCCATCGACGGTTCCCGATACGCCGTAGCCAGGTTTGTTTGTGAAGGTCTCGACGTTGAGGTCCGAGGGCATTGAGGCAGCAATCGCCTGAGCGATCGGGTGCTCTGACTTGGCTTCGAGAGCAGCGGAAGCCGCATGCAGCCAACCGGCTGTGGTCTCATCGACGCCGGGAGCTTTCACGGAGGTGAGCGACATGCGGCCTTCGGTGATGGTGCCGGTTTTGTCAATGATGATCGCATCGATGGCTCGGGTGTCTTCGAGAATCTCGCCGCCTTTGATGATCACGCCAAGCTGAGCGCCGCGGCCGGTACCGACCATGATGCCCAACGGCGTCGCCAAGCCAAGGGCGCACGGGCAGGCGATGATGAGGACTGCAACGGCCGCAGTGAATGCTTCGTTTGCATCGTGGCCGGTAAAGAACCAGCCAGCGAGCGTGACGAAGGCAATCACAATTGCCGCCGGAACGAACACCGATGCGACTCGATCGGCGAGGCGTTGCACTTCGGCTCGACTGCCCTGCGCTTGATCGACCAGCTTGATGATTTGGGCCAGTGCGGTGTCGGCGCCAACCCGCGTCGCCTCAACCACGAGCGAGCCATTGGCGTTGATGGTGGCGCCCACCACTTCGTCGCCGACAGCAACCTCAACCGGAACCGGCTCGCCAGTAACCATCGAGGTATCGATTGCCGAGGTTCCCTCGACGATGACGCCATCGGTTGCGACTTTCTCGCCCGGCCGAACGAGGAAACGCATTCCAACCGTGAGCTGCTCGAGTGGTATCTCGCTGCCATCAACCAGCGTCGCGCTTCGCACGCCAAGGTCGGCCAGTGCCCGAATAGCATCGCCCGAACGGCGCTTTGCCCGTAGCTCAAACCACTTGCCGAGCAGGATCAACGTGACGATGACTGCGCCGGTCTCGAAGTAGATATGGCCGCCATCGATGTTGCCGATCAAGACGACCGCCGACCAGAGGAGTGCCGAGAGCGAACCCATCGATACCAGCGTGTCCATGGTGGTCGAACCGTGCCGCAGGTTCATCGCTGCGGCGCGATGGAAGAGCCAGCCCGACCAGAGGATTACGGGTGTCGACAGTGCCGCAACGACCCACTCCCAGCCCGAGAAACGAAGGGACGGAATCATGCCGATCGCCATTGCTGGCACGGTGAGAACAAGCGCAATTCGGAATCGAAGCCACAAGTCGGCCTCGCGGCGCTCTTCGGCTTCGTCGGTATCGTCTTCGTCGATGACGGCGTACCCCAACGCTTCGATCTCCGTGGCGAAGACGTCATCAGAAATGGTGCTGGCGTGAAGCACGGTGGCGCGACCCGTTGCGAAGTTCACCGTGGCTCCGGAGACGTCGTCGAGTTTGTTCAGCTTGCGCTGAATGCGATTGGCACACGCAGCGCACGTCATTCCGTCGATAGTGAGGTCTGACCGAGTATCGGTCTGCGTGTCCATGGCTTCAGCGTAATCCTTCCAGCCGACTGGAAGGTCAAGGGGAAATCAGTTGGCCGATCGGGTCGTGCCGATTACTTGACATCGATTCGGGTCAGTGCAACTGGACGGGTCGAGCGAGCCGGCGCGTTTGGCGAGGCTCGCGAGCTCCTTGCGCGCTGCTTTCAGCTGTCGGATCTGCTCATCGATGACATCCAAGTGTTGCGCCAAGAGCTGAGTGGTGTGCTCGCATGTCCGCTCTCCTGCGCCCTTGAGTTCGAGTACCGAAGCGATTTCGGCCAAGGTGAGCCCCGATGATTGCGCGTCGCGAATAAATTGCAAACGCTCCACGGCATCATCGCCGTAGTCTCGGTAGCCAGCACTGGTTCGCCCCGGCTCGCCTAGCAATGCGATCGACTCGTAGTAGCGGATGGTCTTGGTGGAGACGCCGCAACGCTCTCCCAACTCGCCGATACGCATGGTTTCCTCCGGTTGGTCGCTAGGGGCCCGAGCGTTGAACGGTGCGGATTTCGCAGAGAAACTCGACCGGTAGCAGGTTGGCGAATTGGTTGGTGAAGTCGAGCGATGCGGTCTCACCAGGTTCAACCGACGCAACCGCGATAGCCACGCCGTGGCGGGTACCGCTTGGTTCGACGACGGCGGCAAGGACTTCGTAGGTAGCTGGTTCGCCTGTGGAGTTGGTGACGTCTGCTTGAAGCACGCCCGAGCCTGAATTGAATGTTGCTTCGCATGGACCGATGTCGGCGAGGGCCTCGATGTCGTTCGGTGACCCGACCGCGCTGACCTCAGAGATCTCACAACCGGTTGCCGACTGGCCGACCGCTTCGGCGACTTCGAGTACCGCC
>CALGZB010000114.1 GCA_937934655.1 uncultured Acidimicrobiales bacterium
GACGTAGCGGTGTCCCGCCGCTTTGAAGGCTTCGCCGTCGCCACCGGGGCCCGAGCCGAAGTCGACGACCGAGCCACGACCCTCGTCGCGAAGTTGCGCGAGGAACTCGTCACGAAGCACAACTCGTCGACCTTGCAATGGACCTCGAACTCGAAGTCGGGCTTCCTCCTCGTAGTACGAGCGCAGATCAGCCGCCACCGAATCGGAGTTCATTCCGTCACACTAGGTTTCATACTGCGCGATTGGAATACGCTCTGTCAGTGCACGCCTCAGCCGATAGCCACGACGAGTCGCCGCCGAAGCCGTCGCGTGGCCGCGGCCGACCTCGGGGGACAGCGCCGCTGGTCACTCGCGAGGAAATCATCGAAGCAGCGGTTCGTGCGGTTCGCGCTCTTGGGCCAGCGGTCACGATGGACGACATCGCTGCCGAGGCTGGCATCACCAAACCAATCATTTACCGGACCGTCGGCGACAAAGAAGCAGTTGGTGTTGCCATTGCCGACTACCTCTCTTTCACGGTTGAGGACAGGACTCTTGAGTTGCTCGAATCCGAGGACCACCCTCGGGAACGGCTCAGGGTTTCGGTACACGGGTTCTTCAAGTTTCTCACCGAGGAACGATCACTTTTCCTCTTTGTGGAGCACGGTTGGGCGGCCCCTGGCGGCGCCCAGTTCGAACTCATGGTCGAACGCGCCGCCGCAAAGATGATCGACACCTACTCGGGAGCTGCGCAACGACGTCGCTTTCCGCCCACAGCGGCCCGCACCTGGGCGTACGCCTCGGTAGGAGCGTTGCACACCGTCGCCGTGATGTGGATCCGCGACCCGTATTGCGAGCTCGACGAAGTCGTCGAACACATGACGACCTACCTCGACCGCCCGCTCTAACGGCCTCCTCCCTCCCCCACCGCTTCGCCGCCGAGTTAGCCAGACAACTGGACGCTAACGACTGCGGCGCCACACCCGATAGGAGTCGAACATCGTTCGCCATCAACTCTTATGGTGGGCACACTCAGGATTAGGGTCGGAAAATGGGTCTCGACGCACAGAAGCGACTGCTATGGGGCGTTCGCATCGCTCTGGTTGTGGCGGTGGCGTTCAGCGTTGCCTTCCCAAACCTTCCGCAATTTGAAGGCAAGGGCATGGCGTTCCGTGCGCCCTTCTATCTGGCTCCGCTAGCGGTTGTCCCACTCGTGTGGCGTCAGCGCGGTAGCCACGGGCCGTACCCCTTTCTTGTCGACGCCTTAGTGGTGGCACCCTTTCTTTGCGACACGCTCGGCAACGCGCTGAACTTCTACGAGAACTTCGATGCCACTGACGATGTTCTCCACTTCTCTAACTGGGTATTGCTCATCGCCGGCATCACGTTGGCCATTTCCCGACTCGGTGGCATCGGCCGGCTCAACGCTTGGACGCTCGGTTGGGGCCTCGGTGGCCTCGCCATCATCTGGTGGGAAGCCGCCGAGTTTCTCGTCCAAGAACTGGGTACCGCCGGCCTGGGCCTCACGTACGAAGACACCATTGGCGACCTGCTGCTCTCGAGCACCGGCGGCGCAGTAGGCGCTGCGATCGTCACCAAGTTCTTCTGGCCCGACCGTCAACCCGGTTAGAGAGCCCGAAGTTAGAGAACCGGGTTAGAGAGTCTGGATGAAGTCGACGACGGCTTTGGTGAACACATCGTTCTTGTCACCCGCAACCATATGGCTGGCATCGGTCACGTCGACGTAGGCAATGTGAGGGAAGCGTTCGATAAAGACCTGCGCGTCTTCGGCCTTGACGATGTCGCTCAACTGTCCGCGCACCAACTGCATGGGCACCTTGATCGACTCGACGGCCGCGTGGAGTTCCTCCACCGCCTGAAACTCGCTCGGCTGCTCTTCAGGCTGAAACGCCCGGTTCATGAACGCAGGGTCCCAATGCCAGCGCCAGCGGCCGTCATCGCCGAGACGCAGGTTCTTCTGCAAACCATCGGTGCTGACCGGCTTTGTTCGGTGTGGGTTGTACGCCGCCACGGACTCGGCGGCTTCCTCAAGCGACGCAAACCCCTCGACGATGCGGTCCGACATGAACTCTTTGATTCGCTGCACACCATCGCGATCCATGTCGGGAATCACGTCGACCAGCACAAGCGCCGAACATGACCCTGGGGCTTGGATACCTTCCAGCACCATTGCGGCGAGACCACCCAACGACGCACCAACCAGGATCGGCGGCGAGGAGAAGGTTGCGGCAACGCAGCCAAGATCGGCCGCAAAGCGATTGAGGTCATAGTCGCCATCGGCGACCCAGTCGCTTTCGCCGTGACCTCGATGATCAAGGGCCAGCGTCTGAAATCCGGCCGCCGCAAGCGCTTCGGCCGAGCGCCCCCAACTGTGTCGGGTCTGCCCACCACCGTGGAGAAAGACGATTCCTTGGTTTCCGGGTTCGCCTCGAATATCGCCGACCAGGGTATTGCCGTCGGCTCCGGTGAAGGTTGCTCTTTGGATCATGCTGACGGTATGTCTATCGTCGGCGTTATGACCCGACCAAAAGACCCGCTGGGGGTCATCGATCTGATGATCGGATTTCCGTCACCAGAGCGGCGTTCGCAGTACGAGTTTGTTGGCCTCAAGGATGATGCCAGTAAGGACCTCGAGATGCCCGCCGGGTTCCTCTTTGGCGACGTGCCCGAGGAGTCCGCCGACGTCGCTGCCGCGATCGACACCACCATCTCAGCCATGGACGAGTTCGATATCGAGCAAGGGTTGTTCTCCCTTGACGAGGTTTCGATCGTGGCCCGCCAGCAGCACCCGCACCGCGTAAACCTCATTGGCAACTTCGATCCAAACAAAGGGCCCGCTGAGGTTCGCCGACTACGTGACGTTCATGCCGAACACGGGCTCGCTTCGCTCGGAGTATTTCAAGCGGGTCTTATGCCACTTCGCTCGATCGCCGACCCGCAGATGTACCCGTTTCATGCCTTGGCGGTGGAGCTCGGCGTGCCGCTGGTGGCCAATGCCGGAGTTCCCGGCCCCCGCTTCCCGATGGAGGTGCAGCACGTCCGCCATGTCGATGAGGTTTGTTATGACTTCCCCGACCTCCAGTTGGTGATGCGCCACGGAGCAGAACCGTGGCAAGCGCTGGCCGTGAAGCTGATGTTGAAGTGGCCCAACCTGAGTTATATGACCTCGGCCTTCGCGCCGCGTTATTACCCGGACGAGATCATCCGGTTCGCGAACACTCGAGGCGGCGACCAGGTCATGTATGCCGGCTACTACCCAATGGGCCTCGAGCTGTCGCGCATCTTTGCCGAACTCGATGCGGTCGAGTTGAACGACGACGTGTGGCCACGTTTTCTCCGCACCAATGCCCAGCGGGTTTTCAGCCTGTGACCGTGGACGGGCTTGTTGAAGTCACCATCTCGTCCACCGATCCGATCCTTATCGATCAAATGTGGGCAATGCGGGCCAATGGCATCTTTGAGCGCGATCACGACACCGTTGTGGGTTTCGACGACGACGCCACCGCCCAGACGGCCATCGCCGCTCTGCCCACAGGAGTTCGATGGTCGCTGGCGCCGTCGCCTCCCCTCGAAACATGGGATACCTACGCCCAGGTGGTGGTCGATGGCCGATTCATTCTTCGCCCGCCATGGCTCCACACCACGGCATCCGAAGCTGCGACGGCTGAACAACCTGGGATCGAGCTGGTCATCGATCCGGGTGCGTCTTTCGGTCATGGCGGACACCCAACCACGTTGCTTGCGCTCCGATCACTGGTCGATCACCTCAAACCTGGCGACTCGGTACTCGACGTTGGCAGCGGTTCGGGTGTCCTGGCCATTGCCGCCGCCAAGCTCGGCGCCAGCCGGGTCATCGCCACCGATATCGACCCGACCGCGGTGACCGCCACGGCAACCAACGCCGAGGCCAACGGTGTCGCCATCGACGTCTCCGATACCCGACTCCACGACATCGCTGGCTCCTTCGATCTCGTGGTGGCCAATATGGAACGGCCAACCCTTACCGCCCACCTTCAGGAGCTCTGGAAGTTGACAGGTCGAACCTTGATTCTCAGCGGCGTCCTCGCCGAGGATCCCCTCGACCTTGATGGTTTGAGCATGGCTAGCACGACCGTCGAACAGCTCGGCGAGTGGGCCGCGATCACGTTGATGCGATAGCCGTGCCGGACTTCCAGACCGTGGGAACGAAATGTAGTCCAACCGTTTAAAGCAATCGCCCTCATGATTGAATCGCACCATGGCTGAACGAGCAAGAGTTGTAGTAATCGGCGGAGGTATCCATGGAGCAGCAACGCTCTACCACCTCGCCAAAGAAGGTTGGACCGATTGTGTCCTGCTTGAGAAGGCCGAGCTTACGTCGGGCTCGACGTGGCATGCCGCTGGCCAGATCACGAACTCGGTCGGCGACTACACCACCGCAGCGTTCCACCAGTACGCCATCGAGACCTACGAAACCATCGAAGAAGAGACCGGCCAGGCCGTGTCATTCCATCAACCCGGTGGACTCCGAGTGGCCTACGACCACCACGAACTCGACGCCTTAAAGGCGCAGCTCGGCATCGGCGCCTATCTGGGCTACGACATCGAACTCGTCGGGCCAGAACGGGTCCTCGAACTCAACCCGAACTACAACATCGATGGTGTTCTCGCAGCCATCTGGACCCCGAATGAAGGCCACGTCGACCCAACCGGCGCAACTATGGCGTTCATCGCTGGCGCTAAGGCGATGGGTGCCACCGTGGTCCGACACAACCGGGTCATCGACATCAATCGGGCTCCCGATGACGAATGGGAAGTCATCACCGAAAAGGGGACGTACTTCTGCGAGCACGTCGTCGATGCTGCCGGCTGCTACGCCGACCAGGTCGCCCAGATGGTCGGCCTCCGCGTGCCCCAGGCAAACGTGTTGCACCACTACCTCGTCACCGACCCGGTCCCCGAATTCGTGGGCCAGCCAGAGATGCCGGTCATGCGCGATAACAAACTCGCTGGTTATGTGCGACAGGAGCAAGAGGCCGCGCTCATCGGCATCTACGAAAAAGAGAACGCCATCACCGTGCCCGAGTGGGCCGACGGGGTCCCCTGGGAAGCCGAGAATCCGCTGTTCGACGCCGACTACGACCTGCTTGCGCCCTGGCTCGAAGAGACCTTCAACCGTATGCCGATTCTCGCTGAGCTCGGCATACGCCGCGTAATCCGCGGCGCCATTACCCACACCACCGACGCCAACATGCTGCTCGGCCCGGCGCCCGGCCTGCGCAACTACTGGTTAAACACCGGCTCCTCCATCGGCCTCGCTTGGGGCCCCGGCGCTGGCCGCGAACTCGCCCGCTGGATGGTGCACGGCGACGTCGAATACAACATCCGCCACTACGACCCTCGCCGTTTCGGCTGGATGAGCATGGACTATGCCGAGGCGAAATCCATCGAGGACTACGAGTGGATGTTCCGTCCGCACGTGCCGGGCGAGGAGCGTTACGCCCATCGCCCGGTCCGAACCTCACCGTTCTATGAGCGCCTGCTCGAGCACCGCTCCATCCACACTCAGGCATTCGGCTGGGAGCAGCCCAAGTGGTTCGTACCCGAGTCAATGCCGCTCGAAGACAAGATCGGTCACCGCCGCGTCGAGTGGTTCGATGCCGTGGCTGAGGAACACAAAGCGGTGCGCGAACGCGTGGGCCTCATGGATCTCACCGCGTTTGCGAAGTACGAAGTCAGCGGACCCGATGCCGCGTCGTTCTTGAACCGCATGATCACCAACAACATCCCGAAGACCATCGGCCGCATGTCGCTTGGCTACGTCCTAAGCCCGACCGGACGTATCGAAACCGAAGTCACCACCACCAAGCTCTCCGACGACAGCTACTACATGGTCTCGGGACCAATGGGTGAGGAACGCGACTTCGACTGGTTCGATCAACACATCGCTACCGACGGCGACACCGCCGAGGATGTGTCGATCACCAACGTCACGACCGACCGAGCAACGTTGGTCATCGCCGGACCGAATGCTCGAGACCTGCTTTCGAAGTGCACCGACGACGACGTCTCGAACGACGGATTCAAGTGGCTGACCGGCCGCAACATCACCGTCTGCGGCGTCGAGCTGTTGGCTCTGCGAGTGGGATTCAGCGGTGCTCTTGGCTGGGAACTTCACGGACCCATCGATCAGATGCTCGCCGTCTACGACGGACTGTGGGAAGCAGGCCAAGAGTTTGGGGTGGCCGACTTTGGATCGTACGCCCTCAACTCACTCCGTATGGAGAAGGCCTACCTCACCCGGTTCGAGCTCACCCACGACATCGGCCCGAAGCAGGCTGGGGTCGAGTTCTTCGTCAAGGACACCAAGGAATACATCGGTAGCGACCAAGTCGACCGGCTGCCTTCCGGTAACGATTGGCGTCTTGTGTATCTCGAGGTCGATGTTGACTCGCTCACCGGAGGGGTTGCCGACTGCCATGGCGGCGAGGGCGTCTTTGCCGGCGATCAGGCGGTGGGCCTTACCACCAGTGGCGGCTACGGGTACACCGTCGGCAAGAGCCTTGCGTTCGCTTATGTCGGCCCCGACCATGCTTCACCCGGCACCGAGCTCGACATTCTTCTTCTCGCCGAACGAGTGAAGGCCACCGTTCTCGACGGCCCTGCCTACGATCCAGAAAACAGCGACCTGCGAAGCTAGCTTTCCCTTATGGGTCGTGAGCGTGGTGTGAACCGGGTGATCATGGGGGTCTGGGACCTCGACGCTGGAATGCAGTTTTACGGCGACCTTCTCCAGACCACCTTTACCGAGGCGCTGGGTGGCGAGGCGGCGAGCTTCGGCGTTCGGGTGTCGATCAATCTGGAGGCAGGCGTCGAGTTGGTTTCCCCGATCGAAGGCCGCGAAAGCGATCTGAGAGCCACCCTCGAGCAGCGAGGCGAAGGACCAATCGGTGTGGTGTTTGCGGTTCACGATGCCGATGCGAGCCGCGATGCCGCCGCAACGCACGGCATCGGCACCACCTACACACTCGATTATGACGAGGCCACCATTGCCGACCGATACGGCCCCGGCAGCTTCACCCGCTTCTACGAACACTTCCTCGAAGCAAAACCTCCGCTAAACGGCACCACCCTCCTAGGCGAATTCGACACCTAACCCCAGGTGTCAGAGCAAGTGCCAGACCAGGTGTCAGAGCAAGTGCCAGAGCAAGTGCCAGACCAGGTGTCAGAGCAAGTGTCAGAGCAAGTGTCAGAGGTCTGAAAACTAGAAAGAGCCTGGGCCGAAGCCCAGACTCTTTCAACTTGTTCTTTTTGTAGCTTGTACCGAAGTACCGCTATTGGATCTTAATCTCGATATCTACGCCGGCGGGAAGATCGAGACGCTGAAGCGAATCGACCGTCTTCGCTGACGGTTGGATGATGTCGAGGAGCCGCTTGTGTACTCGCATCTCGAAGTGCTCTCGAGAATCCTTGTACTTATGAGGCGACCGGATCACCGTGTAGCGGTGCTTTTCGGTCGGCAGCGGAATAGGTCCGCGAATGTCTGCCTGAGTGCGTTTGACCGTTTCGACGATCTTCTTCGTCGACTGGTCGATGACCTCGTGGTCATATGCCTTCAGCCGGATACGGATCTTTGATGATGCTGCCATTATGACCAGTCTGCTACTTGAGGATCTTCGTTACCGAGCCGGCGCCGACAGTTCGGCCACCTTCACGAATAGCGAACCGCAGACCTTCGTCCATGGCGATCGGGTTAATGAGCTCTACATGCATCTCGGTGTTATCACCGGGAACGCACATTTCGACGCCCTCAGGCAACGTAATGGTGCCGGTGATGTCGGTGGTGCGGAAGTAGAACTGTGGGCGGTAGTTCGAGAAGAACGGCTTGTGGCGGCCGCCCTCGTCCTTACCAAGAACGTAGACCTGAGCCTCGAACTCGGTGTGAGGAGTGATCGAGCCAGGAGCTGCGAGCACCTGTCCACGCTGCACGTCTTCTTTGTCGATACCACGGAGCAGGGCGCCGATGTTGTCGCCAGCCATACCCTCGTCGAGGAGCTTGCGGAACATCTCAACACCGGTACAGGTGGTGGTCTGCGTGTCGCGGATACCAATAATCTCGATGTTGTCGCCGGTGTTTACCTTGCCCTGCTCAACCTTGCCGGTTACAACAGTTCCACGACCGGTGATCGAGAAGACATCTTCGATCGGCATGAGGAATGGCTTGTCGAGCTCACGAACTGGCTCGGGGATGTAGGTATCGACCTCGGCCATGAGAGCCTGGATCTGTGCAGCAGCTGCTTCGTCGCCTTCGAGGGCTTTAAGTGCTGAAACCTGGATGACTGGAGTGTCGTCACCGGGGAAGTCGTATTCGTCGAGAAGTTCACGAACTTCCATTTCGACGAGCTCGAGGAGCTCTTCGTCATCTACGACGTCGCACTTGTTGAGCGCAACGACGATCTTTGGAACGCCAACCTGGCGAGCAAGGAGAACGTGCTCACGGGTCTGGGGCATCGGGCCGTCAGCGGCCGATACAACAAGAATGGCACCGTCGACCTGAGCCGCACCGGTGATCATGTTCTTGATGTAGTCAGCGTGACCTGGCATGTCGACGTGGGCGTAGTGGCGAGCCTCGGTCTCATACTCAACGTGGGAAACGTTGATCGTGATGCCACGCTCGCGCTCTTCTGGCGCCTTATCGATGTTCTCGAACTCGGTGAATGCCGTTGAGTTCGGGTTTGCGTCCGAAAGGACTTTGGTAATTGCTGCGGTAAGCGTCGTCTTGCCGTGGTCGATGTGACCCATCGTTCCCACGTTGACGTGGGGCTTGTTCCGCTCGAACGTCTCTTTTGCCATTGGTCTTCCTTGAACCGTTTTCTCTGTGTACTCGGGGTGAGTGTTTCTTCGTGGGACTTCGCCGCGCACAGAGCGACGATATTACTCTTCTTACTTACGTAACTGCGGCGAGCCGCAGTGTTTCTCGACTGCAGCGCAGCAAAGATAATGGTGTGTCTGTGCGAGCTCCGACGAGTCGGGCCAACCACACGTTAGTAACTATTCGCCGCGAACTCGCGCAACGATTTCTTCTTGTACCGAAGCAGGTGTCGGCTGATAGGAGTCGAACTGCATCGTGTACGTCGCACGACCCTGGGTGCGCGAACGCAGATCGGTAGAATAACCGAACATTGCCGAAAGCGGCACTTGGGCCAGAACTACTTGGTTGAGGCCGCGCTGCTCGGTGCCTTGCACCTGACCGCGACGGCTGTTGAGGTCACCCACAACATCGCCGAGGTAGTCATCGGGGGTCACAACTTCGACCGCCATGACGGGCTCAAGCAATACCGGCTTGGCCTTACGCATCGCCTCTTTGAACCACATGGTTCCGGCGATCTTGAAGGCCATATCGGAGGAGTCAACATCGTGAGTCTTACCGTCGGTAAGAGTTACTCGCATGTCGACGGTTGGGTAACCGGCCAACACACCCGAAGTCATTGCAGCCTTGACGCCGTTGTCGACAGCAGGGATGTATTCCTTCGGGATGTTTCCGCCCTTGATCTTGTCTTGGAACTCGTAGCCGCCACCCGGGCCGGTTGGCTCGAGGGTTGCGGTGATGACAGCGAACTGACCCGAACCACCAGACTGCTTCTTGTGGGTGTAGGTGTGGCCTTCGCAAGGAACCTGGATGGTTTCGCGGTAGGCAACCTGGGGTCGACCAACGTTGGCTTCCACTTTGAACTCGCGCATCATGCGGTCGACGAGAACTTCGAGGTGAAGCTCGCCCATACCGGCGATGATGGTCTGAGCGGTCTCTTCGTTGGTCTCAACCTTGAAGGTTGGGTCCTCTTCGGAGAGCGCGCTGAGTGCCTTACTGAGCTTGTCCTGATCGCCCTTGGACTTGGGTTCTACGGCGACCTGGATAACAGGATCGGGGAAGTCCAAAGATTCGAGCGTGATCTGGGCTTTCGTATCGGAGAGCGAGTCGCCGGTGCGAGTGTTCTTGAAACCAATACCCGCAGCGATGTCGCCGGCGCGAACATCTTCGATGTCCTCACGGGTGTTGGCGTGCATCTCGAGGAGACGACCGATGCGCTCTTTGGCGGTGGTACGAGTGTTGGTGACCTGACCACCCTTTTCGAGCGAGCCTGAATAGACCCGGAAGAAGGTGAGTTTGCCGACGTGTGGGTCGGTTGCGACCTTGAATGCCAGAGCCGAGAACGGGGCCTTTGGATCGGCCGGACGGCTGATCTCTTCGCCGGTCTTTGGA
>CALGZB010000115.1 GCA_937934655.1 uncultured Acidimicrobiales bacterium
GCGCCCGTCATTCCCGCACATAACCCAAGTTCGACATTCGGGTAGTTAATGACGCCCCGCTGGGAAATATCTTCGCCAATGATCTGACCGTCATCATCAGCCGGAGCGATATGGGTGACCTTCTCGACCCCGGCGATGATCGCTGCTTGAAACTCGTGCTGCGGGTTTTCGCTATCGCCAACGGTGTAGAAACCGTCGGGAATCAGGCCGGGTTCAGATGGCTTGCCGTCTCGGGCAGCCACGGCAGGACGAAACTCGCTCTCGTCGCTGTCGGTCGTCTCATGCAGGTCGAGGTGCACCAGCCAGTCGACGCCCGCGTGCTGTGGCGCTCCGATGAGGTGCATGAGTTGGGCGGCTTCTTCAGAGGGGCTGTCTTGGTAGAACGTCCGGTTGGGGTCGAGACAGTTGGGGTTCCAACGGTTGATGACCTCGTAACCCCACGGGCTTACGCACGGAGCAACGAGGAGGTTGAGCCGGTCGCGGTACGAACCGGCGGCCGTCTCTAGGAATCGCAGTGCCCCTTGCACCCCGCTGGTCTCGTACCCGTGTACACCACCCGTCACGAGCCCCCATGGCGCATCGGGGTTGGTCGACAACATCGTGATCGCCATGAGCGGGTAGCGCTCGGGGTCGATAGGTAGCGATCCGTACTGGGTGACCTCGAACTGACCTTCTAGAGCACCGAGTTTGGACAACACCTCGTCGGCATAGCTCCTCTCGATGGACCGAGCGTCAAACCACGCCTGCTTGTCAGCGTCGTCCCAAGGCTCGCCAGGGGTTCCAATGGTATAGAAGCGTTCCATACCCCAAAAACCTAGTACCCAACCCCCGAAATTTTCGCGTTTGACCCCCGATGAGGGGGTTAAACGCGATCAGAACCTGGAGTTTCGGGGACTGATGGACGCTCGTGACATATGACAACATTCATATATCATGATATCTTTATGTTTATGTCTCTCAATGCAGAGGAATCGAACGAAAACCTGCTCGAACAGCTGAAGGCGGTTGCCGAATCGACCCGACTTCGGATCATTGCGGCGCTCGAATCCTGCGAACTCACCGTTACCGAGATCTGTGGCGTCCTGGATCAAACCCAGCCCCGAGTCAGCCGACATCTTCGGCTCCTTACCGATGCCCAGCTCCTTCGCCGGCATGCCGAGGGCACCAGCGCCTACTACGGCCTCCGACACGACAGCGACCTCCTACGTGCCGTCGCCCCGTTGATCGACCGGTCCAGTCCCCTCCTCCAACGAGACCTCGCCCGCCTCGATGCGGTGCGGGCAGTTCGGGCCGACCGGGCTGCCGAGTACTTCGCACAGGTCGCTGAAGAATGGGATCAGCTTCGCGAAGTCCACTCCCCCACCTCCGAGGTCGAAGCAGCAATGCTCGCCGCCGTTACTACCCCCTTCGTCGACAGCATCCTCGATATCGGAACCGGCACTGGCCGAATCCTCGAGGTATTCGCCGATCGCACCGCTCGGGGCCTTGGGGTCGACAGCAGCCGACAGATGCTCAACGTGGCCCGGGCTCGACTCGACGACGACCGCCTCAACCATTGCTCGGTTCGCCAATCCGACATCTACAACCTCGACGTGCCCGACAGCACGCAAGCCGTGGTCATCTTGCACCACGTGCTTCATTTCCTCTCTGACCCGGCCAGCGCTCTTGAAGTCGCCGCCCAGAAGTTGGCGCCGGGTGGCACGTTGCTCGTCGTCGACTTTGCGGCCCATGAGCTCGAACGTCTTCGAACCGACCATGCCCATTCTCACCTTGGCTTTCCAGACAAAGACGTAGCGACCTGGTGCCGCTCGGTCGGACTGAACCTCGCCCGCAACGCAATCCAGCACTTTCCACCGGCGCCCGAATCCGGCGACAACGCTCTCGCCGTGACGCTCTGGACCGCTACCAAACCATTGAACTCCCAAAAGCCTTCACGAGAACTTGAGACCAGCCGATGACCGACCGCTTGATCGACGAAGCTGCCGAGCGGCTCGAACGCCGCACCGGAGCCGCCACGCCTATCACCACCGACCTAAGGGTGTCCTTCGAGTTCTTCCCGCCGGTCACAGCGGCCGGATCGAAGACCCTCGAAGCAAGCGCCGCTGCATTGGCACCGTTCGACCCAACATTTGTCAGTGTCACCTATGGCGCCGGTGGGACGAGCCAAGACAAGACATTCGACGCCCTCGACCGGCTAAGTACCATCCCTAACCTCCCCGTTGCTGGACATCTCACGTGTGTCTCGGCCTGCCGCGACACCATCGGCAGCGTTATCGACAGCTACCGGGAAAAGGGTCTGAAGCACATCGTGGCGCTTCGAGGCGACGCCCCAGTCGTCGACGGCGCCGAAACCGACGGATGCATCGATGGCGTGCACCCCAATGGCTACCGAGACGCCGCCGAACTGGTCGCCGGAATCCGCAGCCGTGCCGACTCCGATGAGATCGAAATTTCCGTTGGCGCCTATCCCGAGGTCCACCCCAAGGCCACGTCAGCGAAAGCCGACATGGACAACCTCAAACGCAAGATCGACGCCGGCGCCGATCGGGCCATCACCCAGTTCTTTTTCGATGCCGATGTCTTCCTGCGTTTCCTCGACGACGCACGCGCCGCTGGCATCACGGCGCCGATCGTGCCGGGCATCATGCCGGTCACCAACTTCGCCGGCATCTGCCGTTTCTCTGCACGATGCGGCACCGACGTCCCCGAATGGATGCATGGGCTCTTCGAAGGGCTCGACGACGCTCCGGAAATTCGAGAGCTAGTCGCCGCCACCGTTGCGGCCGAGCAATGCAAACGGCTCGTCGAACATGGGGTGCGCGATTTCCACTTCTACACGATGAACAAACCAAATCTCACTGCTGCCACCTGCCGGATTCTGGGCATTGCGCCCACACCAACAGCCGCTGCAGCCACAACTTCGAAAACGGCCAAAGTCTCATGAACCAAACCAATCGACCCAGCCGAACCGAACGCATCGCCCAGCTTCACGCACATCTCGCTGACCGGGTCCTGGTCTTCGATGGCGCGATGGGAACCAGCATCCAGAACGTCCGCCTCGCCGAGGAAGACTTCCGGAGCTCAGCTGAACATCCTGCGTTGGTCACCCATCACGTCGACCTGCTCGGCAACAACGACCTGTTGTCGCTAACCCGCCCCGATGTGATCGCCGACATCCATCGTTCGTTTGCCGACGCCGGTGCCGACCTGCTCAGCACAAACACGTTTAACTCCACCACTATCAGCCAGGCCGACTACGAGCTCGAACACCTCGCTCGTGAACTCAACGTTGCCGGAGCCCAGATCGCCCGGGCGGTCGCCGATGAAACCGGAACGCCCGAACGGCCACGATGGGTCGTTGGGGTACTCGGCCCCACCAGCAAGACCTGTTCGATCTCACCAGACGTCAACGATCCGGCTCGCCGCGACGTGACCTTCGACGAACTTCGCGATGCCTACACCGAAGCACTCGACGGACTCCTCGAAGGTGGCGCCGATGTCATCATGATCGAGACGATCTTCGACACGCTCAACGCCAAAGCCGCGATCTTTGCGGTGATGGCCTACCGCGACGAGCACGACATCGACATTCCGCTCATGATCTCGGGCACCATCACCGATCTCTCCGGCCGCACCCTCTCTGGGCAGACCGCCGAGGCGTTCTGGAACTCGGTCCGCCACGCAAAGCCCCTGTCGGTAGGGCTCAACTGCGCGCTCGGCGCCCGTGACCTCAAGGGGCATATTGCCGAACTCTCTCGCGTAGCCGACACCTTGGTCAGCGCCCACCCCAACGCCGGTCTACCGAACGAGCTCGGAGAGTACGACGAGACGCCCGGCGAGATGGCCCCGGTCGTCGGCGAGATGCTCTCCGCCGGAACGCTGAACATCGTCGGCGGCTGCTGTGGCACGACGCCCGAGCACATTGCGGCCATCGCCGCTTACGCTGTCGACACGCCGGTCCGCCAGGTCCCTGAGCGGCCTCGGGCCACCCGCTTGTCCGGTCTCGAACCGATGACCATCGATGCCGCTTCGCTCTTAGTGAATGTCGGCGAGCGCACCAACGTCACCGGGTCGGCAAAGTTCGCGAGCCTGATCTTGGAAGGCGAGTTCGACGCTGCCGTCGCGGTCGCTCGCGATCAGGTCGACAATGGCGCTCAGATCATCGACGTCAACATGGACGAGGGCATGCTCGAGTCCGAGGAAGCGATGGTTCGCTACCTCAACCTCATCGCCACCGAACCAGATATCACCAAGGTTCCTGTGATGATCGACTCCTCGAAGTGGAGCATCATCGAGGCCGGCCTCAAATGCCTCCAGGGCAAGTCGATCGTCAACTCGATCTCGATGAAAGAAGGCGAAGCGCAGTTCCTCGAACAGGCCCGCCTTGCGCAGCGCTACGGTGCCGCCGTGGTGGTCATGGCCTTCGACGAGTCCGGCCAGGCCGAGACCTTCGACCAGAAGGTCAGCATCTGTCAACGGGCCTACGACCTCCTCACCGAACAGGTGGGCTTCGACCCCGAAGACATCATCTTCGATCCCAATATCTTCGCCGTCGCCACCGGTATCGAAGCGCACGCTCGTTATGGCATCGACTTCATCGATGCGGCTCGCGAGATCAAGAAACGGATGCCGCTTGTCAACGTGTCGGGAGGGCTCAGCAATCTCTCGTTCTCCTTCCGAGGCAACAACCCGCTGCGTGAGGCCATCCACACGGTCTTCCTGTTTCACGCGGTGCAGGCCGGACTCACCATGGCCATCGTCAACGCCGGTCGGCTACCGGTCTACGAAGACATCCCCGAGGATCTTCGAGAGCGCATCGAGGATGTGCTCTTCAATCGTCGCGAAGACTCCACTGAACGGCTCATCGAAGTCGCCAGCGACGCCAAGTCATCGGCGAAGGCGGCGGCGCTCGATATGAGTTGGCGCGAGAACACAGTAAACGAACGACTCATCCACGCTCTTGTTCACGGTCTCGACGAATTTGTCGTCGACGACGCCGAGGAAGCACGCCAGGGGGCCGAACGTGCCCTTCACGTCATCGAAGGTCCGTTGATGGACGGCATGAACGTGGTCGGCGACCTCTTCGGTGCCGGCAAGATGTTCCTCCCCCAGGTCGTGAAGAGTGCCCGGGTGATGAAGAAGGCCGTGGCGCACCTCGAACCGTTCATGGAAGCCGAAGGCGGCGAAACCCGCAGCGCCGGCAAGGTACTCATGGCCACCGCCAAAGGCGACGTGCACGACATTGGCAAGAACATCGTCGGCGTTGTTCTCGGATGCAACAACTACGAGGTCATCGACCTCGGCGTCATGGTGCCGCCCGAGAAGATCCTGCGCACCGCTATCGAGGAGAACGTCGACATCATCGGCGTATCGGGGCTCATTACACCGAGTCTTGATGAGATGGTTCGAGTAGCTACCGATATGGAGTCCGAGGGGTTCACCATTCCACTCATGATCGGCGGAGCAACCACCAGTCGGGTCCATACCGCCGTCAAGATCGAGCCTTCCTACTCCGGCAGCACCATCTACGTACCCGACGCATCCCGCGCTGTCGGCGTGGTCAGCGACCTTCTCGGCGACAACGCCGATACCTACAAGGCCAACATTCGGGCCGAGTACGACGATGTTCGCATGGCCCGACAAGACAGCGATAAAACCCCTGCCCTCAGCCTCGAGAAGGCTCGCGAGAACCGGACGCCAATCGAATGGGCTCAGTACTCGCCCACCGAACCTAGCTTTACCGGCGTCAAGACCATCGAAGGCATCAGTCTCGAAACGCTACGCGACTACATCGACTGGACACCGTTCTTCCGGTCATGGGATCTCGCTGGCGCCTATCCACGAATCCTCGACGATGAGGTTGTGGGATCAGCCGCTCGCGAGCTCTTCGATGATGCCCAGCAAATGCTCGACCAAATGGTCGCCGAAGAGTGGATCGATGCCCGGGCCGTGGTTGGCTTCTGGCCAGCAAACGCCATCGGCGATGACATCACGGTATTCGCCGACAACGCCCGCACGTCGTCGATCGCGACGCTGCATACGCTCCGCCAGCAAGTGGTTCACGCCGATGCTCGCCCGAACTGGGCACTGTCGGACTTTATCGCTCCCACCGAATCTGGTCTGAAGGACTTCATCGGCGCCTTCGCCGTTACCACCGGCACCAAGGTTGAAGAACTTGCGTCGGCCTTTGAGGCCGACAACGACGACTACAAAGCAATCATGGTCAAGGCGCTCGCCGACCGCTTCGCCGAAGCCTGCGCCGAGCACCTCCACAAGGTTGTTCGCACCGAGCTGTGGGGGTACTCCGATGAGGAGTTCTCCAACGACGAGCTCATCCGAGAGCGGTACCAAGGGATTCGCCCGGCCCCCGGTTATCCGGCCTGCCCCGACCACACCGAGAAGGGCACCATCTTTGAGATGCTCGAAGCCACCGATCGGATTGGTCTCGAGCTCACCGAGTCGTTCGCTATGACTCCGGCTGCAGCGGTGAGTGGCTTGTACTTCGCCCACCCCGACAGCCGGTACTTCGGTGTCCGGCGAATCGGTCAGGATCAGCTCGACGACTACGCAGCTCGAAAGGGCATGGATATCGAAGACGCGGCACGCTGGCTCGCACCAGTCTTCCGGCCATAGAGGGCAGCCATCCCACAACGCACAACTCAAGTGAACACCCGTTCATTTCTGGAGTTCGTGAGCGCCCACGACTAGGGTCGCCGCATGGTCGTGACCAAGAAAACCTTCTGTCGAATTTGCCATGCGGCATGCCCGATGGAGATCGATGTCGAAGACGAGACCCGAATCGTCGCGGTGCGCGGCGACCGCGACGATCCGCTGTTCGAGGGCTATACGTGCATCAAAGGTCGACAGCTTGCCGATCAATGGCACGACCCCGGCCGGCTTCGCAGCACGCTCCAGAAGCGTCCGGATGGCACCTTCGCAACCGTGGCCTCGTCTGATGCGCTCGACGACATCGCGGCACGAATTGCTCAAATCGTTGCCGAGCATGGGCCGCGCTCGGTAGCCAGCTACACCGGGACCGGCGCCTACCAAAACAGCGTTGGCGTGCCCAGCGCCATGGCGTGGCACGCCGGCTTTGATTCGCCGTCGATCTACACATCGCTCACCATCGATCAACCCGCACATCGCAGTTCGCTACTGCGATTGGGAGCCTGGGAAGCTGGCTGGAGCAACTTTAGCGACTCCGACGTCTCGCTTGCGGTGGGCTACAACCCGATGGTGTCGAGCTATGCGGCGGGCGGCGGCCTTCAGGGCACGAACCCGTTCGTGAAACTCCGCGAAGCCAAAGAGCGCGGCCTCAAACTCATCGTTATCGACCCCCGCAAAAGCGAACTTGCCTCGCAAGCCGATGTTTGGCTCCAAGTAACACCGGGCGAAGACCCCACGCTTCTCGCTGCCATCGTCAACGTTATTCTCAGCCGGGATCTCCACGACACCGAGTTCTGCGATCTCCATGTTGAGCCAGGACAGGTCGACGCGCTGGCCGCGGCCGTCAAGCCGTTCACCCTCGACTACGCAGCCGAGCGTTGCGGAGTCGACGCCAGCGACATCGAAGCCGCCGCCGTGATGTTCGCCTCGGGAACCAGCGGAAGCGCCGGCTCGGGAACCGGACCAAACATGGCACCGCACGGCACGCTCATGGAAACCCTCGCACTGACCCTCAACGTCTTATGCGGGCGGGTCAACCGGGTCGGCGACACACTGGAAGCGCCCTATATGTCGTTTCCGGGCGACACCCGCCGAGCGCAGGTCATCCCACCATCAGACCCCACACCAGGCACGTCTCATCGCGTACGCGGACTGTCCGGTCTTAAGGACGAGATGATGACCAACGCACTCAACGACGAGATCCTGCTGGAAGGCGATGGCCAGGTAAAGGCACTCATCGTCTCCGGCGGAAATCCGGTGCAGGCGTGGCCCGACCAGGCCAAGACCCTCGAAGCCATGGAAGCGCTCGAACTCCTCGTGGTCATCGACCACCGGATGACGGCAACGGCCGAACTCGCCGATTTCGTCATCGCCCCGCGTGGCCAACTGGAACGAGCCGACATTCCCAACGTGATGGATCGCCGCTTCGCTGCGCCCTACACCAACTACACCGACGCGGTCCTCGATTCCGGCGACGACGTCCTGAACGAGTGGGAGGTATTCGCCGGCATCGCCGCACGCAACCAGACGCCTATGGATCTCCCGGGAGGCCGACTGCCGGTCGAAGCCCAACTCACCGACGAACCGCTCACCGATCATGACGTGATCGACCACGTGTTCGGCAATGCCCGCTTGTCCATGAGCGAGTGGCGCAAGAACCGTGGAGTCATTCACGAGGACAAGCGCATCGTTGTGGTCGAAGGCGATCCCGATGCAGGGAAGTTCGCGGTTGCGCCTGCCGATGTGCTCGAAGAACTCGCTGAGGTTCGCAACGAGCGTCGGGGCGCCGACATTTTCCAGGGCTTTGACCTCGAAGAGTTTCCGTATCGGCTAATTGGGCGGCGCCTCAAACACGCACTCAACTCCCTTGGGTCGGAGTTGCCGGGTCTGGCCAAGGTGGCCACAACCAACTACGCCTACGTGCACCCCGACGACCTCATCGATCTCGAATCCTCGCCCGGCGACCTGATCGAGATCACGTCGAACCGGGCAACCGTCACCGGCGTCGCCGAAGCTGATCCCGGTATCAAGCGTGGCGTGATCGCCATGTCTCATTCGTGGGGCGGACTCTCGCTCACCGACGAGAAGGTTCGCGACATCGGCACTCCTACCAACCGTCTCGTCGACAGCGAAAACGGAACCGACCGCATCACAGGACTTCCGGTGATGAGCGCTATCCCCGTGCGGGTACAGCGCTCAGCCAATCAGTGACGGCCGACCAGGCCGAGCTCCGACGATCGTGGCTGGCGTTTGCCGTGGCGTCGATCAGCATCTTCATGTTCGTGCTCGACGCCGGGTTGGTGTCGGTTGCACTTCCCGAGATCAGAGAGTCCTTCCCCGAATCGACCCGAGCCACGGTCTCGTGGGTCGGCACCGGTTACCTCGTAATGGTTGCCGGGTTCCTGCTGGTGGCAGGCCGCATGGGCGACGTCTACGGCCGTCGACGGGTCTTCCGTGGAGGACTCCTCGTGCTAGCCGCCGGATCGCTGCTTACCGCCTTCGCTCCATCCATCGAGCTACTCATCGCCGCCCGCATGGCCCAAGGAATCGGCGGCGCCCTCGTCACCGGGACCGCACTCCCCCTTGTCCTCTCGGACCTCCCCGAAGATCGACACCCGTTTGCGATCGGCATCTGGGGATCAGCTGGCTCCGTGGCTGCCGTTCTCGGCCCAACGTTGGGGGCCGAGATTCTTGACCTCACGAACTGGCGCTTCACCGTTGGCCTTATCGGACCAATCAGCTTGGCCACGTTCGTCACCGGCCGAACCGTGCTCCGCGAGATCACCGACCCCAACGCTCCCGAGCATGTCGACCCCTTCGCCGCAATTTTTGCGTCACTCGGCATCGGGGGCATCGCAACGGGTCTGTCCCAAAGCGGCGTGTGGGGCTGGTGCAACCCGCGACTAATCGTTTCACTGATCATCGGCGTTACCGCGTTTGGCGCTTTCCTTCACCGCTGCCGCGACGATCGCGGACCACTTCTCCAGCTGCGAATTTTCTCGAACCGGTCGTTTACCGGCGCCACCATCTCTGCCGGATTCCAGCAACTTGGGTTCTTCTCGTGGTTCTTTTCAACGTCGTTTGTGTTGCGCGAGATCTGGGGGTGGTCGGTACGAGAGACCGGCCAAGCGATTTCGCTTACGTTCATCTGCTCCACGCTTACCGGCTGGCTGGGCGGCAAGGCAGCAGAACGTTACGGCTACCTCTGGCCAACGATTGTTGGAGCCGTCGCGGCCGCTGCGGGTCCGCTCTACTGGTATTTCGCGTTCGCCGCCGACCCATCCTTCTGGGTCGTGTATTTACCCGGAGCCGCACTGTTCGGACTTGGCGGCGGGGCTTGCGGCGTTTTGACCACCGGCATTGCACTCAAGACCATTCCGCCACACGACCAGGGCATGGCCTATGCCACGCATCAAACGGCACGGCGCATGTCGTCGGCCGCCGGCCTCGCACTGATGGCGGCGCTGCTCGGCGAAGCCAGCGGTGCCGAACTGTTGGGTGGCGGACGCAACGTGTGGCTGCTGGCCGGACTCGCTCATGTGGCGATGATCGTGCCCCTACTCGGCCGCAAAGAACCCCGGGGGATGCATGTCGACATGGCCAATGCGACCTGACGCAAACGGCAGTTTTTCAGCGATGTGATCATGGCCGGCGCCTTCCAAATAGGTGTCGACCATTCGCTCGACATTGCTCACCATGCCTTCAACGCCCTCGGCAAGTCGCATGTAGTCGAACCCGCCAGCATGAAGCCCCAGCTGTTGCTTCGGAAGGTTCGAGAAGTCCTGGGCCGGGATCTCCGGCCAACGGGAATCGTCAGGTGCCATGGGCGTGGGTGTGGGCGGCACCGGAGGCGCTTCGCCAGGTGCATAGGTCGTGAGGCTGTAGATGTCGAAGAGTGTCTCTTCGGGGCCGAGCGGTCGGACTCGGTACATCGGGGCGCTCGAAAAGATCGGCTGCAGGAAGATGTTGGGGAAGGCGTACCACGTGCCATTGGGGATCTCGTTCTCGACGATGTAGTCGAAGTCAGGCACCGGGGTGTTGGTTTCCCTCCCCCACTCCATCAGCGCCTCGTAGATCTTGTGCGTGAAGTCTCGCGACGCGGTCGCCGGGTCGGGAAGTTCTACATGGCGCAGGCTCTCGGCAATCGCCAGTTCACGCTTGTCGATCATGCCGCGATTACCAACGTGCAGGTTGCGAAGGTAGAGCAGAAAGTTGTCGACCTGGGTGCGGGTGTCGTCGGTGCCTGCGTATCGGCTGGCGTATTCGACACCTGGCCTCGACGGTTTGTAGGTGTGCTTGTCTCGGGTGCCCTTGGGAATGATCTGGGGATGGGTGGTTCGAACGTGATACCCCTCGAGAAACGCTCCGAGCGCCAGCCGCCAATTCACCGGCAACAGACATGACTCGGTCCATTCGATTCGCATGTGCTCTGCGTTAAAGGCATCCATTGCGGTAGCGAAGGGCTCGAGCGACTCGCGCAAGGGTGCGGCACCGTCATCGTGGTTGATGTACGCCATACCGCCCCAGGTCTCGACTCGGCACGGCGCCAGGTTGAGATCGGCAGGGTCGATGTTGTCGTCGCGAAAGTGGTCGGGCGAGTAGACGAAGGTGTTTACGCCTTCAAGGTCGTAACACCAGCCATGAAAGGGACAGATGAAGCCGTTGGCCACGTTGCCGCGGTCCTGAGCTAGCTGAACACCCCGATGGCGACAAGCATTGTGAAACGCGTTGACCCCACCCTCGCGATTGCGCACCACGATGACGGACTTCCCGACATTTGAATACTCGACGTAGTCGCCAAGTTCTGGGATCTCCTCGAGCCGGCACGCCATCTGCCACACCCGTGGCCAGAAGTGTTCGAGCTCGAGATCGTAGAACTCTTGATCGTAGTAGCGCTCCACCGGAATCTGGTCCCGTTGGGTCACCCGCAGCGGTACGTCTCTCAGAGGGTCCATCGGCGCATCGTACCCACATATGAACAGCTGTTCAATTACCGAAGGCGGCTCGAGCATCCGCTATGGCGCGACGAGATGTGTCGGCTATTTGACGGGCAACCACAAAGGGATCCTCTTGCTGGAGTCGAGTGGAGATGATCTCGACCGAGTACGGGGCAGACGAGCCGATGAGGTCGAGCGTCTGGACGAATCGGTCGATGTCGAACTCGCCCTCGCCGCAGAGGCGGCGGTTCCAGATGCAGTCTTCGATGTAGTCGTCATGCTCTGGTTCGAGCGGTCCATCGTTGAGCTGAATCGATGTCACGAGTTCACCGGGAAGCGCCTCGAGCTGTTCCCAATACCCGCCGCGTTCCAAGTGCCACGTATCGATGCAGAGGCCGGCATTTGGGCGACCGGAGCGCTCGACGATTTCGCGGGCTGTGGCGATGTCGCAAACCTCGTAACCAGGGATTGGCTCGAGGCCGACGCTGGCGCCATGGTCGGCGGCGCGGTCGCAAAGGTCGCCGAATCCGGTGACCGCATCTTCGAGCGTTCCGCTAAAAGTACCGACAGCCATGATGTGGCGGGCACCGAACGCCTCGGCCATCTCGAGGCACTGGTCGACTCTTCCTCGGTGACTGTCGGGTGGCGTGGCGGCTGACCAGCCCTGAGCGGCCTCGACCTCGACCACCCGTAGCCCGTGTTCGGCTGCGGCATCGATGAGGTCCTTAGCGGAGCGGCCCTGCTCATGCACGAGCGAGACGTAGTCGCGATGCAGCAGCCCAATTGCATCAAAGCCAGCAGCGCCGGCGGCCGCACAGCGGACATCGAAAGGCTGGGTTCCCAACGAAAAGTAACTGAGTACGAGATGGTCGGGCCCAAGGTCTGCGGCCTCGATCGAAGGGGTCAGCGGCATGCCGCACCCTAGAACACGACGAGCAATCTGAGCCGAGGGATCATCGAAACGAACGGCGGTTCACTTGATCGGCCGGGCGGCTACGATTCGATCTGGCGGGGCCGCCTGGGGAATGCTGGCGGTCAAGACCCCTCGGCGTGCTCTTGTGCGTCTGGAAATGCCGACTAGGAGCCTGAACATGATGGACCGCTGGATCACCGACTGGGAACCGAGCGAGCGCTTCCCGGTATACACCCGGGCAAATTCGGGCGAGATCGTACCAAAACCGATCAGTCCGATCGGCTGGGACCTGGTGTGGGGCGGCGGCGTGTCCTTCGGCTGGGCCGACGGTTGCCATCGCTTTGGCACATTCGGACCGGAAGAAACCGATCCCGAGCAGCCCGACTACATCGCCTGCTTCGGCGGCTACGTCTACCTCAACGCGTCGATGATCCGTATCGTCGGCGTGCGCAGCCCGGGAATGTCCGCCGAAATGATGGACGCAGCATTCCTCGGCAACCACCCCGATGTTCCCGAGTACGTCCCCCAGCCGGGCGACGAAGCACCCGAGCGCGAGCCAGCAATCGAAGCAACGATGGGCACCTTCATGGTGGCCACCGAAATGCCCGCCGAGCTCAACGATGACCGAGCGATGATCACCCGGGTACGCGACGAACGCCCCGACCTGTCGACGGCCACCGATGCCGAACTCGTCGCCCGTGCCCGGTCCATCACCGCAGTTGTCCGCGAACTCTTCGAGCCGTACTACGTGTTTGGCACGGCGTCGGCGGTAGGCCCCGGCATCCTTGGCGAGTTGTGCGGAGCCATCGACCCAAGCCTTCCCGGCCGACTGATCTCGGGCCTCGGCGACATCGACTCTGCGCCACCAGCGCACGCCATCTGGGCGATGAGCCGTATGGAACCCGACTCGGATGAGCTCGCTGCAGCGCTCACCGATTTCCAACGCAACCATGGAGCCCGCGGGCCGGGCGAGTGGGATGCCGCCAACCCCAGCTGGGAAGTCGACCCATCCCCAGTGCTCGTAGCCGTCAACGCCATGCGCGGAGCCAGCGACGACCTCTCGCCAGCAGCCCGCCACGAACGGGCCGTCGCCGATCGCGCAGCAGCCGAAGCCGAAGCCCGAGAAGCATTCGCCGGAAACGACGAAGCTCTCGGCACACTCGAACTCGGAATGCGTCTGGCCTCGATCTTCGTCGCCGCTCGCGAGCGCACCAAGCTGAGCCAGATGATGGCCGTGCACGAAGTTCGGCTCCCGATGTACGAGCTCGGGCAACGAATGGCGGAAAGCGGAACCGTGGCCGAAGCCCGCGATGTCTTCCTGCTTCTTGATTCCGAACTCGACGATTTTGTCGCCGACCCCGCGTCGTTCACCGACAAGCTGGCGTTACGAAAGGTCGAGTTTGCCGAGCTCGCCGATCTGCAGGATCCATTCATCGTCAACGGCACTGTGCCGCCCCTGTCCGAGTGGGCCCGCCGCGACGAGTCGAGCGAGCCAGTCAGCGTCGGCGACGTGCTGCAAGGTGCGGCCGGCAGCCCCGGAACCGCCACCGGGCGAGCCAGAGTGATCCTCGACCCGAGCGACGCCAACGGCATCGAGGAGGGCGACATTCTGGTCGCTCCCGTCACCGACCCATCGTGGACACCGTTGTTTATCCCCTCCGCTGGTGTAGTCGTCGATGTCGGCGCCCCCCTAAGTCATGCGGTCATCGTGAGCCGCGAACTCGGCGTTCCCTGCGCATGCAGCGTTACCGGGGCGGCCCAGCGCATCCCCGACGGGGCACTTATCACCGTTGACGGAAGCACCGGTGCCGTCACCATCGTGGAACTGCCGACCTAACCTCACCGGGCTCCAGACCCGATAATCGCACTACTTGCCGGTGAAGTTGGCCGGGCGCTTCTCGGTGAATGCCGCGACGCCCTCGGCGTGATCGGCTGACTGGAAACAATCGAGCAGCGTTTGCCGACTCACGTTCTGGTGTTCGAGCACCGGTCGAGCGAGGCCGTCGTACAGCAACGCTTTGGTGAGGCGATGCGAGAGCGGCGAGCCCGAGTGATAGCGCTCGGCCTCGGTGAGCGCAGCCTCGAGGAGATCCTCGGGAGCGACAACTTGGGAGACGTACCCCAGCTCCAATGCCTCAGGGGCATGCAGCCACGACCCTGAGAAGAGCAAGCGCATCGCCGCCTGCATCCCGATCTGCCTCGGAAGCAACCACGACCCTGCGCCGGTGTCAGGAATGAGCCCGCGGTGGGCGAAGTTCCAGGCAAAGCGCGCGTTGTCAGAGCAGATTCGCACGTCGCCATGGCTCGTCCACTCGGCGCCCATGCCAACCGCAGGTCCATCGGAGGCGACGATGACGGGCTTTGGGCACGCGGTGATGTTCCACCAGCCGTGTTCGTTCATTGGCGGAGAAGTGATACCCCGCTCCTCGGGCGGTATCGACGCAAGAGCGGTGAGGTCGATGCCCGCACAGAAAGCATCGCCTTCTCCGGTTAGCACCACTGTTTTGACCTCTGCCGATTCGGCCGCGGTGACGAGGTGGGCGTACATGTCTTCGATCATCGGATACGTCATCGCGTTGCGACGCTTCGGGTTGTCGATAGTGATCACTGCCGAGCCACGGATGACCTCGTAGCGGACCTGACCTGGATAGTCAGAAGTAGTCATATATCAACGCCCCAACGATCGGCCGACGGTCACTGTGATGATCTCCATCGCTCCACCATAGATGTCGAGGTGTTCGTAGCTCACAGGTGGTCTCCATTGGTTGTGACGAGTACCGCAATTGCGTTTCGGAATCCTTCAACCGCAATGCGGTGCGCCTCGGGCTGCGAGGATATTTCGACGAGTCCAAGCGTGAGCGTCTCGAGCATCGCCATCACCGACCTTCGGGACTGGCTCGGGATTTCTCCCGTCGAAATTCCGAGATCAACCGTGTCGGCGAAAAGATTCCGCCGCTGCACGGGGAGGTCGTCACGGATTGCCGCCAGCTCCGGGTGACGCTCGGTGTCGATGCGAGCCGCCGCTTGAAAGCGAGCCGCCTCGGGGTTCTCGGCATTCATCAACATGAACGACTCGAGAAGCGCATCGACCCGCTCGACGAAGGTGGTCGTGTCGGTGATCGCCGGCAGTATCCACTCGGAGTAGGTTTCGATCTGCACCTCTTGGTGCGCTGCGGCATACAGTTCGACCTTCGACTCGAAGTAGTTATACAACGCTGATGGCGCCAGACCGGTTCGTTCCGCCAGAAGCCGGTAGGTGGTGGCCGCGTAACCGAGTTCGGCAAAGGCGGTTCGAGCCGCCGACAAAACGCGAGACCGCGTTTGGTCACCGTCGGCATCAACAGGGCGCCCGAGTCTGGGTTTGGGCTTCGAGAGAGTCACAGAACCAACCCTACCGCAATTGAACACGTGTTCATATTACGCATCGCCTGCAGCTACGGCCCGGCGAATTCACCCAACGTCTTCGCCCGCTTTCGGCGGGAGTTGATTGCGGTATGTCGCTTCGTCGAAGTAGTCGCGCCACAAGGTGATGAGTCCGTCGCGGACCTCCCATACGCCGGTCACTGGCATTTCGACCCAGCCATGTGGCAGGTGGAAACGGTCGAGCCGTTCGTTGAAGACCGTCGTCTCGTCGGTCACTTGGCGAGACACAGGCCAGTCGATCTCGCTACACGACTCGAGCATTGGGCGCAGTGCTGCGGCAATGGCTTCGGGTCCGATGATCTTGCCCATCGGAACGTTGTCGTACTCGCAGTCGGGGGCCATGAGTGCGACCGCTCCGGTTACGTCGCAGGCCTCGATGCGTTCGAGGAACAGGTCGACGACACGAGCTGGCGAGAGATCTGCTGAGGGTGCTGGTGAGGATTGTTCATTGGCTGTCACAGTCGGCGACCCTACGGTCTGGGAGATTCTGCGCCAAGTAGACTCCGTCGATGGAGTACGACGACGTCATAGCCGCCTTCTTTCAGCCTTCACCCCCGGGAGTCCACGCCCCACCCACCGTTGCGCCCTCACCTGCGCGGCGCTTTCGAGATGCCATCGAACCACTCGCCATGCACTCGGTGTGGTGTCGCAAGACCAGCGACGCGCAGGCCGCACTGGGTCTCGACTTCATGACCGGGTACGTGATGGGACGATCGGCCCTGCTCGGCCAGCCTGAGCCGGGAGTGGTAGCCGCAGCGTTCGCCGTGTTCGAACCAAACATGGTGCAAGGCGTGTATGACGACGCCCGGAGTCGTTGTGATCGAGATGAACTGTGGGAGGCACGCACTGCTGCGACGACGGCGAGCCTCACCGAGGTCTTAGCCGGCGCCGATGTGGCCGCAGCCGCCGAAACGCTGCGAGCCGCAGTGAACTCGGCCGCGCTGATCGGCCGTCCATTGTTTGCCGGACTCATTGGACAACCGTGGCCCACCGACCCGGTTGGCCAACTTTGGCGGGCCTGCGAACTCGCTCGGGAGCATCGCGGCGACAGCCATGTAGCTGTTTGTGTATCGCACGGACTTAGCCCGATCGAAATGAACATCCTCACCGAGCTTTGGGTTGGGATGCCGCTCGGTAGCTACACGGCCAGCCGTGGTTGGGCGCCCGAAGACATTGCCGCAACGGCCGCCGAGATGCGGACGAAGGGATGGTTGGAAGGTGACGTACTCAGCCAAGAAGGCGCAGAGCTTCGCACGGCCATCGAGGACGCAACCGACCGACTCGAACAGCCAATCGTCGACTCACTCGCCGACCGCTACGACGACATCGTCAAAGATCTCGAACGATGGTCAGCGCTTTGCATCGAAGCCAAAGCCTTCCCGCCGGATGTCTTCAAAAGGGCCGCTGGCTGAACGCCCCGAGAGCATCGAGATCGGCACTGCGAGCACGTTAGCTCTCTGGACTGCCACGCTTCACTTAGGCGGGTGGACCGCCGCCACCAGGACCGCCACCACCAGGTCCACCGCCGCCAGGGGCGGTGAGTTCGACCTCACCGGCTAGACAACCAACGATGTAGGGGAAGGTGTCGGTGGTGTAGTACGCGTACTGGCCGTTGGCGTCGGTTCGTCCGTTGCACTGGTCGAGGTCGCCTGATCCCTCGACGTAGCTGTGGGCTGACCACGTGTCAGTAGCAAACAGTGTTTCGTCCGTGAGTTCCCATGACGACGTGTACTGATCGTTTCCGGTGTAGATCGGAAAGCCGTCGAACGCGTACCCGACGAGTTGAGGAGCCGCAGCAACTTCGGCTGGGGTAAACAGGCAGTCGGTTTCGTCGGTTACGCCGATGAGGTGCATATGGAACCCAGTTGGCCCGTTGTGGCTGCCACATGCACTAAGAGCACCGGTAAGCGAGAGGACATCGCCGCCCTGGCCCTCGGTTGGACCGTAGATCGGCACACCGTTCAGAGCCACCGCAGTCGAGCCAAGGGCTGGCACAGCTGTTGGGGTTGCGGCAATGGTCGGCGATGCCGGAAGCGTGAACTCGAGATCGCCGGCTGCTGGCTGGCCTGGTGATGTTTCGATGTAGGTGTAGTCGGGAATGCCGTTGGAGCTCACAATCAGAGAGTCGCCGTCACAGACCGCCGAAACCTCGGGGTCGGCAAGGTCGGCGTTGGCCGAACCTCTGGTGACAAACAGTGCGGCCTTTTCGTCACAGGTCAGTTCAGTCACTGGTTCTGGTTCTGGTTGCTCTTCGATAACGGTGTCGTTTCCAGCGCCCGGTTTCACAACATCGTCGCCGTCTCCACCTTCGAGCCGGTCGTTACCTTTGCCGCCAAAGAGGCGGTCGTCGCCATCGTTTCCCTGAAGCGAATCGCCACCGCGACCGCCCTTGAGTATGTCGTCTCCGGCGCCCCCGATGAGGGTGTCGGCGCCAGCGGCGCCAGCGAGCTTGTCATTGCCATCGCCACCGTTGAGCAC
>CALGZB010000116.1 GCA_937934655.1 uncultured Acidimicrobiales bacterium
CGTTTAGGGTGACTTCGATCGGTTGACCGGTCACCTGGTAATTGGTTTCCACGCCCGTATCACGCATATCCACCTACGTAAGGTTGACACGCAGAGCAGACTTTATCGAGAAATCTTCTCTGAGCGGGCGTTTCGGGACGACGTCTGGCATATCGAGCAGACGGCGCGCTCCGTTCCCGCCGACTACTCAATTCTCGGAATACGGAACCGACAAAGATAAGGAGAAGTGGTGAGCGCGGACTCATTCGAATCTGCGGGAACACACGGAGCGGGACATGAATCGTTATACACGCGCGGCCCAAAAGCCGACCCTGGTCGTATTGGTGTGGATATTGATTGCCACGTTGCTCAGCGGCAGCGCAGCCCCAGCTGACGCTCGAGCCGGTAACACCTGCCCGGACGCACCGGCCGGAATGAACGAGATCACCTCGAATGCTCTGGTCATCGCTGGGACTTCTGGTGACGACTTTATTTGCGCTGGAGACCGAAACAACCGCATCGATTCGGGCGGAGGCAACGACATCGTCTACGGCGGCGCCGGGCGAGACACCATCAAATCCGGTGGCGGCGACGACACCGTGTACGGCGGTCGCGGCAACGACAAAATTCTGTCTGGCGCAGGCAACGACACGGTGTTCGGCGGTGCTGGCCGAGACGTTATCAAGGCTGGCCGTGGCCGCGACACCGTCGAGGGCGAAGGAGGCTCTGACCGTTTGCTCGGTGGAGTCGGTAACGACAAACTTACCGGCGGCTCCGGCGACGACACGCTCGTCGGTGGGGGCGGCAAAGATGTGCTCCTTGGAGGAGCCGACGACGATGAACTCGTAGGCGGCAAGGGTAACGACAAACTCGACGGCGGACCCGGAACCGACGTCGCCACAGGCGGCGGAGCAACCGATCGCTGCGTCGGTGCGGAAACCTCCCAGAGTTGCGAAATCCCATCACCGGTCAATCCCGATGCGGATGGCGATGGCGTGTTCGATGACACCGACAATTGCGTATCGAAAGCAAACGTCGACCAGGCCGACACCGATGATGACGGCAAAGGCGATGTGTGTGACTCGAGCGACGACCGCGACATAGACACCGACGGCATCACCATCGCCGAAGGCGACTGCGACGACACCGACCCTGGTCGTTATCCGGGCAACACCGAGGTCGCCTATGACGGCATCGACCAAGACTGCGACAACGAAGATGAGGACGACCTCGACGACGACGGCTATGCCGCAGCCGTAGTTGGCGGCGAGGACTGCAACGACATCGACCCCAATGTGCATCCCGGCCGCTACGACAGCCCCTATGACGGCACCGACCAAGACTGTTCAGGCGCTGACGACAATGATGTCGACGACGACGGACACAATTCCGAAACGTTTGTCGGCGGCACCCCTGATTGCAACGACACCAGCCCGAGCATCCATCCTGGTGCCGCTGAGATTCCCTACGACGGGATCGACCAAGACTGTGACTTGAAAGACCTCGTCGATGTTGACGGCGACGGGTGGCCTGCAACTACGGCTACCGGTGGCACACCCGACTGCGACGACACCGATCCCAACATCTACCAGGGAGCGACGGAGATTCCGTTTGATGACATCGACCAAAACTGTGATGGCGTCGATGACACCACGTGGCATGCCGATGCCGACACTGATGGCTTCGGTGACCCGACCAAGATGGTGACCGCCGGCCAACAACCCAACGGGTACGTGGCCGACAACAGCGACTGCGACGACACCGATTCGACGGTCAACCCCGACGCCGCAGAGACGCCCTATGACGGCATCGACCAGGATTGCGACACCGTCGACCTTGACGATGTTGACGATGACGGCCACTCCGCCGACCAGGCAACCAATGGTGGACCCGATTGTGACGACACCGACCCGTCCATCAACCCGAGTGTGACCGACACGCCATACGACGGCATCGACCAAAACTGTGATGGTGCCGATGAAACCGACGCCGACAACGACGGCTTCGACGCCGTTGCTGCCGGCGGAACCGATTGCGACGACACCGACAAAACCGTCAACCCCGACCGGTACGACTATCCCTACGATGGTGTCGACCAAGACTGCGACGGAGCCGATCTTGTCGACTACGACGGCGACGGTCACGATGCCGACACCTTCATCAACGGCACTCCCGACTGCAACGACGTCTCTTCCGACATCCATCCAGACGCTACCGATGTCGCAGATGACAACATCGACCAGAATTGCGACGGCGCTGATTCGAAAACCTGGTATGCCGACACCGACGGCGATGCCTTCGGAGACCCCGGGGCGGTTGTAGAAGCCAACACTGCACCGGCAGGACACATCGCCCAGGGCGGCGATTGCGACGACGCCGACCCTGCAATCAACCCCGACACCGCCGAGATTCCAGGCGACGGAATCGACCAAGATTGCGACGGCGCAGACGACACCGTTAGTGGTGGTCCGGCGGTCCCTTGCGACGGCTTCAACGAGGTCGCTGTTTGGGACGGCATCGAGTGGACCTGCCGGGACCGCAACGAGCTCGGCGACAGCGGCGGCACGGCCAATGGCTTTGCCGCCGTCGATTACTGGGGCAGCGGCTGGGACGGCGTCGAACGCGCTCCACTTGCTCACGCAGACGCTGCCGCGGCGTGCGAGGCAGAGGGCGCCCGTCTACCCACTGCTACCGAGCTCTACCGCAACCGCGCTTCCTTCGGCGGCTCAGGAAACCTTGGCGATAGCAGCGAAACAACTTACCTGTGGACGATCATCCCCGAATACCGCGACGGGTATGTGCAGCGGATTCGCTTGAGCGACGGTGGCCGCAGCGCTCAACCTGCCACGGATTCATACTCGTTCCGTTGCGTTTGGCCCATCGAGTCCGGACCAGACTTTTCGGGGACCCTTTGCAACGGCCCGGCCGGTGATACTTGCCAGGCCAAAGGCATTCTTTGGAACATCGATAGCGTTGAGCGGCCGGCGCTCGATGCGGCCGGGGCAGCCGCCGAATGTCGCCTCAACAACGCAAGCTTGCCAACTCTTCGTGAGTTTCAAGAAATGGCCCAATCAGGCATGAGGAATCCCACCGACGAGTGGAACTGGACCTCGGACGTCGCCTACTGGTACAACAACAACGACGGCTATCACCTTGCGAAGACGGGCGAGGAAACCGACCCGCACTGGGGCTACGACAATGGCACCAACGGGTGGGGAGACGACGGAAGCCTTTCCGCCGAAGGTAGCTACCGAGCTTTCCGTTGCATCGGCAAGAACGACGCCGGAAAGGGCATCCTTCCGGCGGCGCCAGCATGCAACGGCAGTTGCTATTCGCTTACCGGACAACGGAAAACCAAGCTCGTAGCCGACAACACCGACCGGCCAGCGCTGTCATTCGGCGCAGCCCTTGAGGTGTGCCGCGATGCGGGCGCCCGTCTCCCAACAACCGGCGAGTTCTTTGACTTGGTCCAAACCGGTTGGGAGAACGGCAGCAACGAATGGCTCTGGACCAACGCGTCGCAGTATTGGTACAACGACAACTACGGCTTAGGAATTGCGCGATGGAGTGGCACCGGCAATCCCGGCTGGGCCGTTTATGACTCGAGTGCAACGGTAAGTAGAGCCGACTCGCCCAGGGGCTTTCGTTGCATTTGGACCGAGCAACTCGAAGCAGCGATGACAACGTGTGCCCCCGACGAAGATCAAAACTGGGACACCACGACAGATAGCTACGTTTGTGACGCCGCGGTTGATGGCGAGGTCAGCGACGCCGATTCTCTACCGGCGGGGATCGCTCCGTTTGCCGATGCTTGGGGAAACAAGTGGGACTTGTTTCAGCGCGCTGACATGACGTACCAAGTAGCGACGACGACCTGCACCGACCTCGGTGGCCGCCTCCCTACAGCGACGGAGCTCTACCGTGTACGATTCGAGCAAGGCGTCGTCATCGGCGAACTCGGCCAGTCAACCGATACCGAATGGTTGTGGACGCTCGTGCCCGCAGCTGAGCCAAGCCACCACGTGCTGCTGAAACTCAGCGACGGCTCGACATCGCACGCACATATCACGAACACCGAGGCGCACAATGTTCGCTGCGTTTGGCCGACAAGTCAGGGCGACGCTCTGGGCGGGCGTTCCTGCTATGGCGATCCGCTTGCCGTCGAGGGCCCCTGCTTCACCGACCCGGTGTTGGGTATCCGAACGGATCAGTACAGCCGCCCGGCAGTTCACGCCTCGGCTGCGGCCTGGGAGTGCAACTTCTCTGGCGGACGGCTGCCCGACAACAGCGAATGGGGCCACCTCATCCATGCGGGCGTCACGAACAACACCGACAACCATTGGCTTCACACGGCGAATGCCGAGTCCTGGTACAGCGGCGGCTATGGCACCAACATACTCCGGTGGGATGACGCCGTTATCGACCGAACAGCTTGGGGATTCAACAAACACGGCACCACTCCGGGGCATACAGGCAGTCTCATTTGGGAGACATCCACAATCCAATTCCGATGCACCTTCTCCAATGAGATCCGGTAGCAACTAGCCAGCATCGCGCCAGCAACGGAGGGGGCCAACAGCCGATGGCCTCCTCATCGTTGTGCACTAGAAACACCGTTCCCCGAAGCGGCTGCGTACGATTGGGTCGTGACCAATCGTCCCTCGAGCACCTCCGAAATCGGGGCAATCCGGATCCTTCGGCGGGGCGCATCGCGACGCTGCCCGGTGTGTGGCGAGTGGAAGATCTTCAAGGGTTGGTTCGCGCTTCAGCCTTCGTGCCCGCAATGCGGGTTTGTTTTCGAGCGGCGAGAAGGCCAGTTCATTGGCGGTATCGGTGTGAACACCATGGTCAGCTTCACCGCAATCGTTGCCACGATGGGCCTGTGCTTTCTGCTCACTGCACCGGAGTTTTCGCTGCCGTGGATCCTGGGACCCACGCTGGCAGTCGGCATTATTATGCCGGCGGCCTTTTTCCCCGTGTCCAAAACGCTATGGGCGGCGATCGATCTCATCATGATCCCACTCGAACCTGACGAAGCACCGCTTCGCCAACGTCCACTTCCAAAGAGGAGCGAGTAGGACTAGTCGCCCTCGACGGGGGCTGGTCCGCTTTTGGCGAACTCGGCCTGCACGTCTTCGAAGGTAAGTTCTGTGTCGCTGTTGGTCTTTGTGAGCATGGCGGCGTTGCGTTCAGCAGCCTCAGCACGAGCACGGTCGGCGGGGCGACGCCCATTGGCTGAACCGGGACCGGGGCGATTGGCCTTTTCGGCCTTCCGGGACCACTTGAAGAACAACACGGCGATCCAGGTCCAGAGGTAGAACCCACCAAGGATCTTCATGATGGCGCCAGCAGCCTGCTGATCATCGAGAACGCTCATCCCCCAGAGTCGCACCGGCTTGTCGTACGCCGAGTACACAGTGCCCTCGGCGAATGTCAGCCATGCCGCTGGAATCGTCGGGATGATCGACATGAGGAACAGATAGATCAGTCGTCCGCCATGGCTGAGGCGGAGCTCCGGCAACGGGCCAATCACTGGGAGCCACATCAACAATGACGAGGTGAAGATCGCCAAGTGGATGACGTAGTGAAATCCGCCTGACTCAGCCGAGAGGTTCACCACTGAGGTCCAGTGGGTCAGCGCGGCGAGGCCGTTGAAGATCACACCCGCAACCACCGGCTTTGCCAGCCACTGCAGAACTTTCGAAACCCGACCACCATCGAGGATCACCAGTCGGGCCAACCATGTCGGAATCGCCAGCATCAACAACGGCGGGACCACAAAAGAAATCAACAGATGCTGGATCATGTGCATCGAGTAGAGAAACTCTTCGGCGATATCGTGCATCGGCCAGTCGGCGGCCACATAGAGCAGGAACACCGCAGCGCCGAAGGCTCGCTTCTGGCGAGTGGTGACGATCTCTTCACCCTCCGGCACAACCTTGGGGCCGATAGTTCGAACCGCATAGAAGCCGAGTCCAACCATGGCCGCGAGCAAGGCCCAAACCTCGGGGTGAGGTTGCCAGGCCGGTAGCTGAATGCCGAAAAGCATAGGGGGCTGGCCTACCAAGAACCCGCGATCGCCGACCAGGAGCGATGCGTGTGGGTGTCGAAGGGGGTTAGAACGACTGCCAAAGTTGCGAGGCGCTCATGAAGATCATGTAGACGGCGACAGCGAGCACGATTCCAGTAACAAAGAACCCAGCAAACATCTTGGCGTCGTACTTGAGGTGCATGAACTCTGCAGCAACGAGGTAGAACTTGACGATCATCATGCCGAACAGGCCGACTAGGAAGACCGGTGTGGGCATGTCGATGTAGGAGAACGCAACCTCGACTGCGGTGATGACCGCAAGGATGACGAAGATCTGCACGTAGCCGAAGTCGGTGAGGTGACCGTGCTCGTCGTGCTTTGCGCGGACCTTCTTGACGCCGTCGTTGACAGCTACAGAAGAAGTTGCGGTGGTGGTGTCGTCGCTCATGATTTTAAGAAGCCAGGTAGATGACGGTGAAGATGAAGACCCAGACGATGTCGACGAAGTGCCAGTAGAGACCAACGATCTCTACCGTCTCGGCGTTTCCAGGGTTCAATCGGCCACGCATGGCCGAGATGAAGGTCGACAGCAACATGATGATGCCGATGGTGACGTGGACGCCGTGGAAGCCGGTCAGTGCGTAGAACGCTGAACTGAACGGGCTGGTGCTCCAGCCAAGGCCTTCACGAACAAACACGGTGAATTCGTAGATCTGGCCGGCAACGAACACCGAACCAAGAAGTGCAGTGGATAGCAGCCAGATCTTTAGCTTGCGAAGATCGCCCTTCCCAGCGGCCGAGTGGGCCAGAACCATGGTGAGCGAGCTCATAAGGAGCACAAACGACGATGCTGAAGTGAACGGGATGTCGAAGAACTCTTCGCCCGGCTTCGGACCATCTTGGGTGTTGGTGCGGTAGAGCAGGTAGGTCGAGATAAGACCACCGAACAACAGGCACTCGGAGCCAAGAAAGACCCACATGGCAAGCTTGTTGTTGGAGATACCGGTGTTAGTGGCGTGGCCACCACCATGGTCGTCATGATGGTCGTCATGCGCAGTGGCATCAAGGACAGCTTCAGCCATCGGTGGCCTCCCCTGCATCGGTAGAGGCGGATACGAGTTCAGCGTCGTCGGCAGCGTCTTCGTGATCGCTGTCGCCGTCGTCCCCGTGGTCATCATGATGACCGTGGGCTGCGTCGGGATCGTCTGGATGTTCGAAGATCCAGCCGAAGATGGCGCCGACGATGAGGAATCCACCGATTGCGCAGAGCCAGTAGTTGTAGATGAGTCCGTAGCCAACGAATGGCAGACCCGATGCAAGAACCAATGGCCAGTACGACGGCGATGGCAGGTGCACATCGGTTGCAGAGCCATCGTGGGCAATGTCTTCGCTCTGGGCCAGGCGGACAACGTCACCGTTGTCGTCGAAGCCGTACTTCTGGTGCCAGAAGTGGTCGAGCGAATCGACGACGATCTCGCGGTCGAAGTTGTGCTCAGGAGTTGGCGACGCAGTCATCCACTCGAGGCTGCGAGCATCCCATGGGTCGGGACCGACCGGCGGAAGGTGCTGCGCCTGCTTCTTCGAGATGACGATGTTCACGAAGAAGATCGCAACACCAAGGAAGATAACGAAGGAGCCAATGGTGCTGACCATGTTCCACAGCTCGAAACCGTAGCCAGGGTCATAGGAGTCGATACGACGACTCATGCCCTGAAGACCAAGGATGTGCATAGGACCAAAGGTGAGGTTGAAGCCCACGATTTGGAGCCAGAAGTTCCACTTGCCCCACGTTTCGTTGAGCTTGAAGCCGAACATCTTGGGCCACCAGAAGTAGAAGCCCGAGAAGATGCCGAGCAACGCTCCACCGAAGATCACGTAATGGAAGTGAGCAACGATGTAGTACGTGTCGGTTTGCTGGGTGTCGGCGGCGGCGACCGAGTGGGTCACACCCGAAAGCCCACCAATGGTGAACATGGAGACCACGCCAATGGCAAACAGCATGGCGGTAGTGAGTTGTATCTTGCCGCCCCACATCGTGGCGACCCAGTTGAGGATCTTCACGCCCGTAGGCACCGCAATGAACATGGTCGAGACCGAGAAGGCCGCTACCGAAATTGGACCGATGCCCGAAACGAACATGTGGTGGGCCCAAACGCCCCAGCCAAGGAAGCCGATGGCGATACCGGAACCAACCATGAAGCTGTATCCAAAGATTGGCTTACGGCTGAAGACCGGAATGACTTCGGAGATGATGCCGAAGCTTGGGAGAATGAGGATATAGACCTCTGGGTGGCCAAAGATCCAGAAGAGGTGCTGCCACAGAAGTGGATCGGCGCCCATTTCGACGTTGAAGAAGTTGGCGCCCCAGAGACGGTCGAACATGAGCAGGAACAGCGCCACGGTGATAACCGGGATGGCGAAGAGCAGCAGGAACTGAACAACCAGAAGCATCCAGGTGAGAACTGGCATCTTCATGAGGCTCATGCCTGGCGTGCGCATGTTGAGGCAGGTCACGATGAGGTTGATGGCCGAAACCAACGACGCAATACCGAGGATCTGCAGTCCAATGGCGTAGAAGTCGATGCCCTTGGTGGGTGAGAACAAGGTTCCCGAGTTGGGGGCGTAGTTGAACCAGCCGCCGTTTGGAACGTTTTCGAACCAGCCGCCAATAAAGAGCGACGAACACAAGAAGAAGCCACCGGCCACAAAGACCCAGAGGCTCAACGCGTTCATACGAGGGAAGGCAACGTCTCGAGCACCGAGCTGCAAAGGAAGCAGGTAGTTCGCGAATGCGGCAGCGAGCGGCATGATGACCAAGAAGATCATGGTGACGCCGTGCATGGTGAAGACCTGGTTGTAGGTCTCCGGGCTCAGGATCTTGCCGTTCGGCACAGCGAGCTGAAGCCGGATCGCCAGGGCTTCGAGTCCACCGATAAGGAAGAAGAACATGGCAAAGGCGCCGTACATGATGCCGATGCGCTTGTGATCGACCGTGAACAACCAGCTCTGCCAGCCGGTGTTGCCCTGCGGCCGCGTGAGCACACCCAAGGGTCGCTCGGCGACCTTGACGACTTCGTCGCCTGCTTCAAGTTCGAGGGGGTTCTCGATGATTGCCATCAGAATGCTCCGAGAGTTCTAGGGGCGTTTGCGAAACCGTTCAAT
This sequence comes from uncultured Acidimicrobiales bacterium, assembly GCA_937934655.1. Classification (GTDB taxonomy): domain Bacteria; phylum Actinomycetota; class Acidimicrobiia; order Acidimicrobiales; family SHLQ01; genus CALLQB01. The sequence goes on from CALGZB010000116.1 coordinate 9,173, forward strand.
GCACTCATTCGGCGAACGTTTCTGCGATAACACTTGCGGAAGGACGGGTCCCGAAGGTTTCGAGAGCGGCGACAATGTCGTCGATCTGGTCTTCGGTGAGGTTCAGATTCGGCATTCCCTGCATGTTGTCGGCGGCATTTGCCTTCAACGCTGCGGGATTGCGAAGCCAAGCTTCGAGTTTGTTGCGGTTAAGACTTCCGTCCTCGTTGTAGAGGTTGAAGATGGCTCCAGCGAAAGTGGAGCGGCTCGCAAAGTGGGTGAGGTTCGGGGCGGCGCCAGCGGTGAGGCTAATGCCAACGTTTTCCTCTTTGTAGATGTTGTCGACGCTGTCTTCAGGGACATCGTCGAAGTGGTTGACACCTTCAACGAGGTGACAGGCCGAGCAAAGCTGACGAATATTGACAAGGCCCTGCTGGACGCTGTTGGCCGGTGCCGGATTCTCGCCAGCGCGCAGTGCGGCGATGAAAGCAGCATCGCCATCGGCAAGGGTGGTCGGAGTCATCTGCTGCTCGACCCATTGGGCGAAATCAGCGTCGTTCATGGCAATGGTCTGCATACGCATGCGTGCATGCGAGAGGCCACAGAACTCGGTGCACTGACCGAAGTAGTAACCCGGGGCATCAGCCTCGAGCTTCCACGGGTGGATGCGGCCTGGCACTGCGTCGCGCTTGCCGTTGAGGGCAGGGATCCAGTGCGAGTGGATGACATCGCGGCTGGTGATGGAGAGTTCGATTTCTTGTCCGGCGGGGATGATCATCTGGCCGGATGTGACGATGTCGGCAGGTGGAAGGTGCTTGGCCGGGTTGGCGTGATCCTCGTCGAGGAAGGCATCGACATCGAAGCCGTCGAAGTAATAGCGGTATTCCCACCACCACTGATGACCAACGACAACAACGTGTGGTTCCCACTGAACGGTGTCACCATCGACCGATACCGAGTAGGCGTTGGCTTCTTCGTCGTTGAGGTTGATGACAGCGATGACGGTGAATACCGAAATGGTGGCCATGACGAGAGCTGGCAAAGCGGTCCAAGCCCACTCCAGCTTGTCATTGCCGTGAATCTGCTTCGGCCAATCGCCCTCTTCGTAGTCGCCCTTCACCCGATTCTTGATTGCTACACCGACCGAAAGGGCCAAGATGAGAAAGAAGACAGCAAAGGATGCAAGGAAAAGCGGATCGACAAGGTTGTCGATGTATTCAGCATCTGGACCGGCTGGTTCGAGGGTGTCGAGCTCGGCATCGCCAGCGCAACCTGCAAGAAGCAGAGCTATTCCGGCCGACAAGAGAAGAGGCAAACGGCCGGACGTACGTCGGTGCATAGCGAAAGTGTGTCGGGCTGGCGTTTCTTCGGCCAAGTTCTCTGGGCTTTCCTTGGTCACAGTTGAAGGAATTTGAACGGCTGACGTTTTGCGGCTCATGATCCACCCTCTACGTATTCGATGACGATGAGGCTTTCTTCGTCGCTGTGATCTTCGCTGTGTTCTTCGCCGTGGTGCTCAATCTCGCGCTCGCCGATAACGGCCGAGACGATGCCGGCGCCGACGATACCGATCAGGCCAAGAGCGAGAAGGCCGTTGACCATCTTGCGGTTGAGTTCGGGGCCAATAGCCAAGAACGTTGCGCCACCGAAGATGAGCAGTGCCAAGAGCGAGGCCACGATGACCGAACCGGCAACCGATACGGCAAGCAAAATCCGTGAAATCGAAAGAGCTAGAACGGCGACGCCAACGGCGGCCATCATCGGAAGTTCGATGGGGCCCATGATGCGATCGCGCAGTTCGCGGTTCGCTGCAGGATCGCCGGTTGCCCGATCTGCCCACGCTTCCATGGTCCACTCGAGTGCAATGACGCCAAGGACGGCGATGCCAACCGCAAACACCGCGGGGTGAACGGCGAGGCCGAGGATGACGGTGCCGAGTCCAAGGCCGGTGGCGATTGGCCAGATGCTGTTTCCAACCGGCGGCTGGGCAGCAGGAATCGAGGATGACTGCATCAGATGTGCGGCCATCTCGGCGTCGGCGTCGCGATATGCGGTCAACATCAGACCGATAACCATGCACGACGCGGAAAGACCCATGAGGATGATGTAGCCGACGTGGTCGCCAACACCGCCGAGCCATCCGAGAGAAATCGGGCCGACACTGTTGCCGCCGGAGCTGTAGCCATAGACAACCGCTGCGACGAACGCAGCGATGCCGTAGGCGCCCCAAACTTTGAACGAGGTAGTAAGCATGATTGGTTACTTCGTGATGTAGATGGCGATCCAGATCACTGAATAAACAGCGACCACGGAGTACCAGAAGAATGCGGCTGCGTCGATACCGTCAGCTTGGCGTGAGTTGTACTGGCCAAACAGGGTGCGCACGGTCATGAGGAAGATGAAGATGAGCCCGACGATGGTCATAAGCATGTGGGCACCAGTGATGGTGTACATGAGCATGGCGGCATCAGATGCCGGGTTGTCGGAAATGCCCAGACCCATGTCTTTCCAGTAGAAGACGGTCTGGTTGATGATGGAGCCACCAAGAATCATGGTGATGGCAAGAGCGATAAGTGAGCTGCGGCGATCATCGTTGCGGATCGCTTGCTGCACCCAAGCCATTGTTCCGAGAGACAACACCAGAGTCATCATCATCATGCCGCCGGGTGGCAGGCGAATAGCGCCCTCGGGGAACCATTCGATACCAGCTGCACGGGTCTGCTGACGCTGACCGATGTAGATGGCGAACAGGCCCATGAAGAACATGACCGAAGTGGCGCTAGCCAGAACGGTACCGACCATCAGGGTGCGAGGCCGTGGGACCTCAGCAGCTGGTGGCAGAGCGAGCATGTCGTTTGGTGCGTCCATTAGGCCTCACCCTCACTGGAAGAGCTGGAATCAGATTCGGGAACCTCATCGAGAAGCGGCGTGGCGCTCAAGACGTGAGAAACCGGTGCGGCAAAGTTGCCACGGGGCGGCGGCGAAGACGTTGCCCATTCGAGAGTGAAGCCGTCGACCGGGTTGTCGGGCACGACTTCGGTGGAGCGAGGCAGGACGCCGATTGCGAGCACCAGAAGTGCGACGAGTGCGCCGGCCGCAACAAGGAAGGCGCCGATCATCGAGATGAGACTCAGGGTGTCGGTGACATCGGCATCGTTTTCGAAGAACCCGGCGATGACCTGCGGAAGCGACAGCACAACGGTTCCGCCGAGGAGGGCAAGAAGTCCAAGACCACCGAGCTTGTCGTTGAGACGACGTCCGAAGATTTTGGGCGCCCAGAAGATCAATCCGGCAACACCAGCGATGAGGCCAGCGAGCAGGGCGTAGTTCATGACGCCCTGGTCCATGATTCGGGTCTGGTTCCAGTCGCCAAGCTCGCCCCAGTGGCCGATGACTCGAAGCGCGTTGGCGCCGACGCCAGCAAGCAACATTCCCAATGCGGCGAACGCACCGAAGAGTGTTGCGTTGACCGTGGTGCCTTTGCCGCCGAGACGCAGGTTGTCGGCGAGACCGCCGAAGATCGCGAACGCTGGAAGGACCAGCGCCAAGGCCATAAGGATGTAGACGAGTTCGTCGGTGACATCACGGGTTCCGAGGTCGTAGGCGCTTTGCGCGAACGCACCGAAGCTCAGGAAACCAAAGAGAGCGATTCCGCCGAGCAGAACGTCGTAGGCCTTCTGCTTCGCTTGCGTCGAGACCTGGATGATGTCGGCGATCATGCCGATAGCCGGGATGACGAAAGCGAAGACCTGTGGGCCGCTGAGCATCCAGGCGATGGAGCTGAGGACTTCAACCTCACGGTCAGCGTGCTGCAAAGCCACGTAGCTGATGACCAAGTCGGCGAGGAGAATCGCCATCGAGAACATCCAAACAACCGAAGCGACGAGGAACGACCACGACGTTGCGGGAACACGACGAAGCGTCATTCCGGCCGGACGAAGGGTCAGCACGGTGGTTGCGATGCAAAGCATGCTGAGCAGCAGACCAGCAATGGTCACGCCCAAGGCCGCAATGGTGAGAGCAACGGCCCGGTTGTCGACGTTTACGCCGCTAGCGAAACCGCCATCGACGATGAACGAGCCAACGTAGGCGCCGGCACCGACCAGCCAGGTCCAGAAACCGGCGGCCGAAGCGCGAGGGAAGGCAATGGATGGCGAACCAACCTGCAGAGGGACAACGGCGGTACCGATGCCAACCAGAAGCGGCATAACCACCAAGACGGCGAGACCAGTAAGGCTCAGCGCCTGGGTCTGGGCAAAGCCGGTTGCGCCTTGAAAGATGTCGAGGCTTCCGGAGTCGATGGTCTCAAGACCAACAACGGCCGCAAGGACCATGACGGCGACGCCAAAGGCAATCGCCATACCCGCGTACATCGAGCCGATGCGACGATGGTCGGTTGTCGTGAGCATTCCGGTGACCCCACGGTCGAGCGGATTGACCGTCGAGCCGATCGCCGCCGCGGAAGTGCCCGCCTCAGGTGGGGACTCAGTAATCGTCGTCATTGAATTCGTTGACCCTGTTGAAAAAGGATTGATGAATGCTGGCCAGTCCGCGTAAACGAACGAACCCGAAAGGTTGAGCCTAGGCCCAAGTTTCGCCAGAGAGGCGAACCGCCGTGAGCACGGACCATACAGGGGTGCCTATCGGCCAAAAAAACTGGGCTTACTGGTTTCTTGTCTGGTTTCTTCTGCGAAAGCTCTAGGCGGCGCTCACAACGGCAGGTCATGGGGGGTTCAGAAGCCCGATCGGACGAGTTCGTCGACAACCATAGAACTGAACAGAAGCGTGACGTAGGTGATCGAATAACCAAACAGGCGCATGGCCTTCACCGAGTCTTCTGTGCGGAGCACATCCACAGCGAAGTACAGAAAGAAGCCACCAAGCACGAGTGCCGAGATGAAATAGATGGCACCCAAACCTGCGACGGGACCAAAGAGAAGGCTGAGTGCAAACAACATGACGGTGTACTGCACGATGCGGGTAGCCGTGGTGCGCATGGATGCAACCGAAGGAAGCATTGGCACGTCGGCGGCGCTGTAGTCGTCTTTGTAACGGATTGCCAGGGCCCAGAAGTGCGGCGGCGTCCAGTAGAACATCACGCCGAACAAAATGATCGGAGCCCAATCGAGCCGGTTGAGTACGGCGGTCCAACCAATAAGCACTGGCATTGCGCCCGCAGCACCACCAATAACGATGTTGCGAGTCGAGGTTCGTTTGAGCCAAAGCGTGTAGACGAACACGTAGAAGAGGCAGGCAGTAACCGCAAGGATTGCGCTGAACAGGTTGACGAAGGCCCAAAGAAAGAAGAACGCGATGGTTTCGATGACGATCGCGAAGATCAGAGCATTGCGTGGCTCGATAAGACCCGACGGCAACGGCCGGTTGCGGGTGCGTTCCATGAGCAAATCGATGTCGCGATCGACGTACATGTTGATGGCGTTGGCACCACCTGCGGCAAGCGTTCCGCCAACCAGCGTGGCGACGATGAGCCATAACGATGGCAGGCCCCGCTCGGCCACAACCATGGTCGGAACCGTGGTTATGAGAAGCAGTTCGATGATGCGCGGCTTCGTCAAAGCGATGTAGCCGCCGATGATCGTTGACAGCGAGGGTGGCTTAGCGACATCGAGCACATGGTGAGAGTAAGACTGTGGCCGGTCCAAGGCCAACCTTTGTGGGGCACTGACGTAGAGTTTTGTTGTGGCTTCGATCACTCCGTCGACCTACAAAAAGCTCGCGAATTTCGCTCTCGTGTCTCTCGCACTCATCATGATCACCGGAGCGACGGTCCGTTTGACCGGCTCCGGCCTCGGCTGCTCCGACTGGCCGACCTGCGAAGAGAACCAATTCGTCGCCGATCTTGAGTTCCATCCGATGATCGAATTCATCAACCGTCTGGTCACCGGCATCGTGTCGATCGCGGCGGCCGTCGCCGTGCTCGGGTCGATGCGCCGTACCCCTCGACGTGCAGATCTCACCCGTTGGTCGTGGGGGTTAGTGGCGGGCGTCATCGCCCAGATCATTATTGGAATGTTCGTGGTCGAGCTCGAACTCGATGCCCGTCTCGTCCTCATTCACTTTCTCGTGTCGATGGTTCTGATCTGGAACGCCGTGGTTCTCCATCATCGAGCGTCGCTCCCCGACGCCCTCTACGAGGAGCGCGCACACACGCAGAACGGCGACGAAAACGCAGCGGCGCGTACTTCCAAGAATCTTGGACACGTGCTTTGGCCAGCTCGCGCCATCACGTTTCTTACCGCCGGTGTCATCGTCATCGGCACCTTGGTTACCGGCTCGGGGCCGCACACCGGCAGCGAGCGCGCCTCGGGTGAGCCGATCCTCCGGTTGCCGTTTGCGATCCGCGAGATAACCAGGGTGCACAGCGTGGTGGTAATCCTTCTCCTCGGCACTGTTCTCTACACCGTGTGGCTGGCTCGTAAACACGGGGTGTTTGGCATGCTCCAAAAAGAGCTAACCGAGGTACTCGGTGTCATCGTGTTCCAAGGCGCCATCGGCTACCTCCAGTATTTCACCGGCGTACCGGCGCTTTTGGTTGGCGTTCACATCGTGGGCGCAATCCTTGTTTGGATCACTGTGCTCCGGCTGCACCTCCGAATTGGGTGGGCGGCGCCTGAAGAACTTCCATCGACTCCGCAGCGCACGGTGGCAGCAACCGCCTAGGGCGGGCATGCTGGGAAGGTAATGTTGTCGAATACCTTCACCGAGCCACCGCGGCTGACGAGCCCGATCATCATCGACGAGCCCAAGATCGATACCGGGCTCGACCTCGACACGCCGTGGGTTGTCATCGTGTGGAACGACCCCATCAACTTGATGTCCTACGTCACGTTCGTGCTGCAGAAGCTCTTTGGATTCAGTAACGAAAAGGCCGCAAGCCTGATGCTCGATGTGCACGAAAAAGGCAAAGCCGTGGTTTCCACCGGCACCCGTGAGAAAGCCGAACTCGATGTGTTCCGACTGCACGAACATGGCCTCTGGGCCACGATGCAGCAGGACTAGGCAACGGGACTACAGGGACCTCCAATGCTTCGCAAAGAACCATTCTCTCCAAATCGTGACGGCTCGGTTGCCATCAACCTCGACGAAAACGAGCTCGGCCTTCTTCGTCATCTCTTTGGCGAGCTGCGCGAAACGCTGATGCTCGATACCGATGAAGGGTTGAAGCGCCTCTACCCAACGGCGTACCCCGACGACGCCGAACGCGACGCCGGCTACCAGGCCCTTGTGCACGGCGAACTCATGGAGAAGCGGCTCAACGCGCTCGATGAAGTCGAAGCGACCATCGACAACAAGTCGCTAACCGTCGAGCAGCTCAACATGTGGATGACCTGCATCAACGAACTGCGTCTGATTCTTGGCACGAAGCTCGATGTAAGCGAAGAGGACTACGACTTCGACCCGGACGCGCCCGATGCGCAAGCCCGGGCGATCTACATCCACCTCGGCTGGCTGCTCGAACACGTCGTCAACGCCCTGATGGGCACGCTCTAGGCGGCGGCAATCGCCGCGGTCTCTTTATGCGGCGGCAATCGCCGCGGTATTCCACGGGGTTGGCCATACCTTGTGGCCACTTACGAGCTGCTCAAACTCCGAGATCGGAAGCGCCGGCGCAAAGAGGTACCCCTGCGCCACAGGAACGCCCATCTCATAGAGCATCGCGGCCTGCGATTCGGTTTCTACGCCTTCGGCGATGACCCAGAGGCCCATTCCTTCGGCGACCTTGACGATCGCTTCAACAACCGAACGAGCCGCAACGCTGGTTTCGATCTTCCACACAAAGTCGCAGTCAATCTTGATCCCGTCGAGCGGGAGCTCGGTGAGAAGCGACAGTGGCGCCTCGCCTACTCCCAGATCATCGAAGAGAATTTTGGCACCTGACATCTGCGCTTCATCGAGCAATTGCCGAGCTACTTCGAGGTCTTCGACCGTGCCGTTCTCCGTGATTTCCAAGAACAGGCCGTCGAGATAGTTGGCTTGCGCATCGACAACACCCATCACTTGGGTGAGTGCCTCCGGCGAAACGTTGACCGAGATGGAACACATCGCCAACGCTGCGCTTCGCACACGGGCGTCACCGATCTGTTCGAGCACGGCAAGACTCAACTCGGCGAGGAGGTTGGTTCGCTCGGCCACCTCGATGAACTGACCAGCGTTCCGCACTCCCGACGGATGCATCCATCGAGCAAGGGCTTCGCCGCCCAAGAGGCACCCGGTCTCGAGACACACGAACGGTTGCACGAACGCTTCAATGTGTCCGGCCCGAACCGCTTCGCGCAGCTCGTACTCTTCATCGATTGTGGCTTGCAGCGATTTACGGAGGGCTGAGTCGAACACTTCGTAGCGGTTTCGGCCCTGGTCCTTTGCCCGGTAGAGCGCCGTGTCGGCATAGCGCAAAAGATCGAGGGCGGTGTCGCCGGATTCGGCAACCGCGATACCGATGCTTGCCGACATCGAGAGCGGACGTCCGCGAATATCAAAGGACTGAGCGAACAAACCGGTGACCCGTTTGGCAAGAGCGACCGCCTCGTCAACCGAGTCGATTTCTCGCAGGATGATCGTCAGTTCGTCGCCACCGAGTCGAGCGAGGACCGCCGTTTCCGGCAACGCCCCAGAGACCCGGGAGGTGAGAGCCATAAGGAGCTGGTCCCCGGCGTCATGGCCCATCGAGTCATTTACCGACTTGAAGTTGTCGAGGTCGAGAAACAGCAATCCGGTCGTTGTCGTTTGAACAGCGGATGCCTCCAACGCGTCATCGAGCTCGGCCATGCAGCCCGCTCGGTTTAAGACGTTGGTGAGCGGGTCATGGGTTGCCCGGTGCTCCAGCAAACCGTTGGCGCCGCGCAACCGCTCCTGTTCCTCCGAGAGCGAAGCCACGAGGTGGTCGTTCTTCACCGCAAACGCCGCAGCGGTTTCGTGACTGGTTCCGCCGATACGGCAAAGTACCCCGGAGAACGGAATGGAGTAGGCGAAGATCGCGGCGAAAGCTACTCCCAGAGGCCCGCCCTGAACGATGAACGCGGGAATAACGAGAAGAGAAAGCGGAATGACGAAGCTCCAAAACGCACTGCGGATGGGGGCACCGAACACCGCACACGCCGCCAGTAGCGACAGCATCGCCACGCCAACGAAGGGCCGCCATTCCTCCACTGCCGGCATCGCGACAACGGGAAGCGATCCCCACACGATGCCGCCGAGAACCTGGCTACCGAGCATTCGCCGCATCCAGCGCGGCGTAGAGCGATCGGCCTCGCCGAAATACGTTGGATAGTTAGCGATGACGCAGATAATCGCGCCGCTGCACCAAAGGCCTGCGGACCACGCTCCGACGCCACCCTTCCACCACAAGATGAAGGCGAAGAGCAACGACGTACCGGGCGCCAGCACCATCGAGAAGCGAAGTGAGTTGGTGAGTGTTTGACGCAGGGCGGCTTGCACCCGGGGGTCGTTGCGTTCAACGTCGCTGATTCTCGTCCCTCCGCTCATCTCGGTGAGCGCACCGCGTAAATTCATACAATCGTTATCGTCAAATTTCCGCTGATTCTTGACTGCGAACTTCATCGATGACGCAACGGATGTATGTCATAGCCTAGAGAGCAAGCAATCGGTCGCTAAAACGACAACCGCCGGTGACACCATGTGTCACCGGCGGGGGCCTGTTTCGTCTGATTGTTCGTCTAGGTGTTAGTCGGTTTCTTCGCCTTGGACTTCCTCAACTGGAGTTTCTTCGCCTGGCTCTTCTTCAACTGGAGTCTCTTCGCCTGAACCGCACTCGTCAGCAATCTTTGCCATCTTGGCTGCGACACGCTCGGCGCGAAGCTCATTCTTTGCAGCTTTCGCCTCAAGGCGAACGAGGCGTTTTGCGAGACGATCGGCGCGCTTGTCCGCGTGCTTCTTTTCGGTATCAATGTTTTCGAGACGATCGGCGATCTTCACCATGCGAGCATCGATGCGCTCGGCTTTGACTCCGATTCGGACGAGTTTGCCTTCGAGACGTTCTTCGATCTCTACCTGACGCTCACAGCGCTCAGGGGGAGCATCGGCGGTTTCTGCGGAGGCAGCGGGCGCAAACCCAACAAATGCCAGCGCAGCAGCAACAAAAATCGTTAGCAGTCTTTTCATAAAGTATCCCTTTAGAGGTTTGTGATGTTGTTTCCGCCCCAAGTAACGGCACAATGTCCAAAACCTTGAACGCGAATTCGTTCCCTGCCTTCGGGGTCTCCCCGGTCCCCCGCTGTCTCCCAGCGCGACCTTGGGACAAAACCAGAACAGGTCAGCGCCGGCGAAGCGGCACTGACCTGTTACGAATGGTGGTCGGGACCGGCGTCGATCCGGTGACCTACCGCTTTTCAGGCGGTCGCTCTGCCAACTGAGCTACCCGACCAGGTAGCTCTCCAATGCGGAGATCTAGCGGTCCTGACGAGATTTGAACTCGCGACCTCCGCCTTGACAGGGCGGCGTGCACTCCAAACTGCACCACAGGACCATTGCCACTCAGTTGCACTGCAAGCAGCGCATCCGAGAGAACTATGTATTTCTTACTACTTCTGCTGGGATCACCGTGGTGGTCGCAACAGGGTCACACTATAGATGCCGGTGGCCTTGTTTCGTCACCGGAGATTGCACGAATTTCACAAAAGTTTCCGTTGTGCACAGATTCGCCAAACATCCAGCGGTTTTGCGCAGCTTCTTCGCAGGTTCTTCACAAGTCTTCAGTCATCGTTTCGTTCATGAGCAGCCACCAAATCACCTCCAGCCCGCACGGCCAACCACTCCCCCGGAACAGCCGGCCCCACAAGCACATCAGCAGAGCCCCAGACAAGCCTCGGGCGCTACGCGCAGCCACCGTCATTGCGGTCGCGACTGCACTGTTGGCCAGCATGCTGGCATCGACCATTGGTTTCTCGGCTTCGCCTGCCGGTGCGATCGTGAAGGGCACCGAAGCGAAACTCGGCGACCACCCCTATCAAGTTGCGCTTGAAGATCGAGACGGCCAATTCTGCGGCGGCTCGCTCATCGCAACCGACATCGTCCTCACCGCGGCGCATTGCCTCGATGGAATGAACGCAACGAACGTGCTCATTCGGGCCGGCGTTGTCGACCTTGACCGTCCAGGGCAGTTGATCAAGGTGACCCGATCAGTCGTCCATGAAAAGTGGGAAGGCGAAGACGGCGACACGAGCTTCGATATCGCGCTCCTCTTCTTGGAGAAGTCGTTCGCACTGAACGCCAACGTTGGACTCATCGATGCGGAAAGCGCGGCGGTTACCTCGGCGGCGAAGCCCGGAACCGACGTTGTCGTTAGCGGCTGGGGTGCACTCGGTGAGCGAAACGAACGCATCGTCACCACACTTCGCCACACCAACGTGAAGCTCATCAACGACACGACGTGCAACAAGCGCCTCCGCGACGACAGCATCGATCCATTCAGCATGATCTGCACCGTCGGCACGGGCAACGGCTCCTGCTACGGCGATAGCGGCGGGCCACTTGCCAAACAAAACGGCGACGGCAGCTGGACCCAGGTCGGCATCGTCAGCTGGGGAACCGTGTGTGGAAGCCGTCGAGTCGCCGGGATCTACAGCGACCTGGCCAACCTCCGCCCCTGGATCACCAGTAACCGATCAGGCTCCGCACCGGCTCCCGCGCCAGCCCCAGCACCGAAGCCAGCGCCCAAACCAAGCGGCGTGAAGGTCGATGTCATCTCGAAAAAGGGACGCATCACTATCCCGGCTTTCGGCGAGGCATCCGCGTCCCCGAGCACGATGAACGTGAAGACGAAGGGCACGCAGCTCGTCGACGTCGATGTGATCCTTCAAGGATTTCGGCATCAACGAATCTCTGATCTCGACGTGATTCTGGTTTCCCCAGAAGGCACCGAGGTCACCCTGCTCGGAGATGCCGGAGGGGACCGGGGCGTAGCGCCCACGGGAATCCGGTTCGACGATGCGGCGGCTACGGCGATCCCAACGTCGGGAACAATTCGCGGCCGGTACCTCCCGACCAACAACGTGAATGAGCTTGGCCCCGCCGACCTCAGCCTGTTCGAAGGCGAAGACCCCAACGGTGAATGGGAGCTCTACATCTACGACGCCGTCGAAGGAAAGCGTGGGCGGGTCGGCGCCTGGGCACTCGTCGCCAAGACCCGCTGAACGAACCGGAAGCCTCAGCCCGCAGTACTTACGAAGACAGGATTGGGAGTCGCACGGTGAAGGTACTTCCCGTGCGGCCCTCAACGTCGGTTTCGCTGGTCACGGTGACCTCTCCGCCATGAAGACGCACGAGTTGGGCAACGATTGCGAGTCCGAGCCCGCCACCGCCAGTCGTTCGATCCCGCGACGGATCGGTCCGATGGAACCGCTCAAAGATTGCCTTGAGTTCGTCGGCCGGAATCCCCAAGCCGTTGTCGGAGACAATCAGCTCCACCATTCCGTCTTTGGCTTGGGCGCTCAGGGTGACCTCGTCGCCGTACCGCATGGCGTTACTCACCAGGTTGCCGAGAACTTGATCGATCCGAAGTTGGTCGACCGCGACGTTTGGCAGGTCGGGCGTCACCGACAGCAGCACGACCACCCCTTCGGCCTGCGCTCGCGCCGAATGGGCCGCTGCCGTTCGGCGGAGCAACTCGTGCGGGGCCATCGGTTCCAAACGCAACGTGATTGCATCGGCCTCGGCAAGCGATAACGACTGAAGATCGTCGACAAGGCCACCGAGGCGATCGACGTCGCCGACCAACCCCGCGACCGTCTCCTCGTCGGGCTCGACCACCCCGTCAAGAATCCCTTCGAGATGCCCTTTGAGGTTCGCGAGCGGAGTCCGCAGCTCATGGGACGCATCGGCCAACATCGTCCGACGAGCGTCCTCAGAACGCTCAAGATCATCGGCCAGTTCGTTGAATGATCCCGCCAGCGCCCCAATCTCTCCCGGGCCATCCCCAGATGCACGCACGCCCTGCTCACCCCTACCCATTCGGGTCACGGCGTCGGTGAGACCCCGGACTGGCCCCGAGATGAGGTTGGCCAACCACAGTCCGATGAGCCCGGCGATGAGCAGCGAACCAACACCAGCGACAACAAAGGATCGGTCGAGGTTCGCCAACGTATTGTCGGTCGTCGATCGCTCGATAGAAATCGTGAACAACAGCCAACTGTCATCTTGGTCGTCGAGGAAGAACTGGTAGGCCGGAAGGTCAGCAAGCGGCGGAAGCGCATCGCTTGGCCTGGTGTCGGACACCACGGCCTCCTCCTCGTCGGTAAGGATCATCCGCAACCCATAGGACGTGGCAAGGTCGTCGAGAAGTGGCTCGACGCCATCGAAACTCCGGTTCGTCTCGAGCCAATCGTCGAGCACATCGAGGTCGGCTTCCTCGATCTCGACGTCGACGACGGTTGCGAACTCGGTGCGCACCGCCTGGCGCGCAACCCAACCAGCGAGCACGAGAGCTACCGCCGTTGCTCCGAGCACCGCCAGAACGATTCGGGTTCGCAAGCTCATCGATCGATCATCCGGTACCCGACCCCATAGACCGTTTCGATGTAGGCGGGCTGCTCGGAATCATCGTCCAACTTTTTTCGAAGGCTTCGAATGTACGCATCGACGGTGCGCTCCATGCCGTCGTAGTCGAATCCAAAAGCTTCACTGATGAGCTCGCTTCTGCTGAACGCTTTGCCCGGCGCCGCGGCCAATACTCGAAGCACCGCAAACTCTCGAGGAGTCACATCGAGATAGTCCCCTTCAAGGCGGGCCTCGTGGCGATGGGCATCGACCTCGAGCTTCCCGATACTCCAGATCATCCGCTCGGGTTCGCCCTCGCCGGCGCCACTTCGACGAAGAACGGTCCGGACCCGAGCCACCACTTCGCGTGGACTAAACGGCTTCGTGATGTAATCGTCAGCCCCGAGATCGAGGCCGAGCAGCATGTCATCCTCTGTGGACCGGGCCGTAAGCATGATGATCGGAACGTCGGATTCGGCCCGAAGGATCCGGCACACGTCCCAGCCATCGAGCTCGGGCATCATCAGGTCGAGAATCACGAGGTCGGGTTGGCGACCCCGAGCAATGTCGAGCGCTTTGCGGCCGTCGTGGGCAACGGTCACCGAGAAGCCGGCGTTCTCGAGATAGCGGCGAACAAGGTCGGCAAGCCGCTTGTCGTCGTCGGCAACCAGAATGCGCTTCACGCAGCCAAGGCTAACGGGGCCGCCGCGGTCTGATTGATCTTC
>CALGZB010000117.1 GCA_937934655.1 uncultured Acidimicrobiales bacterium
CTTCTCTTTTGTCATCCTGGTTCGGCTCTTCCTCGTGATGCGCCCATTGCAGGACCAGAAGCGGCGCCGTCGTCTCGCTTTGTAGCACGTTCATTTGCCGCCTCGGCTCGGATCTGTGAGCCTGCGGTGCATGATCACCAACACACTCGACATCTCGGCCGAGGACTTCGCGTCCGACACCGGCTGGGAAATCAAACCCGAAGGTGCCTGCAAAGGTGAGGTATGTGTTCCACTTCCCGATGGCTACTCGGCGGCTCATGCTGCCGAAAGGTTGGGCATGGCGATCGTGACCGACGAGACCTCTGGCCTCGTCTCGCTCGGCCCCGAATCGCTCAGCGGACGGGCCCTTGTAACCGCCCAAGCGCCGGACGTCGTCCTTCCAGATCTTGACGGCAACGAGTTCCGCCTCTCCTCGCTTCGAGGCAAGAAGGTAGTCGTCGTTGCATGGGCACCCTATTGAGGTTGCCGCTATGACCTGTCAGGTTGGCAGGCACTCCACGAAGAACTCTCCCCCCTCGGCGTCGAAATCGTCACCGTCTCCCTCGAGCTGAGCGACCCAGAAGCTTCCCGACCATTCATCGATGCGGCCAAGCCGACCGATCCCGGCCTGCCCCACACCGCCCTGCTCGACCCCAAGCATCAACTCGACGCCCTCTTTGGTGTCGTCAATATCCCCAACGTCTTCTGGATCGACGAAGCCGGCATGATCGTGCGCCCACCCGAACCGGGATGGCCACCGGGCGACGACTACCCCGACTGGCTTCGTGGTTTCCTCGTCGAGCGCGACGCTGCCATCGAGAAGAAGGCCTCCGAGATCGAGCAGGACGACCCCGAACTGGCCGCACGTATGCGTGGCGGTCAGGATCGCGACGCCTACCCCGATGCCATTCGAGATTGGGCACAGAACGGCGCCGACAGCGCCTACGCCATGACCCCCGACGAAGTCATCGAGGCCTCAGCGGTGCGCGGCATCGACAAAAGCGAAGGCGCTGCCCACTTCGAGCTCGCCAACCATCTTTGGACCACGGGCGATCGCGACAACGCCATCAAACACTTCAACGAAGCCAACCGCCTTCAGCCAGAGAACTGGACGTACAAGCGCCAGGGCTGGTCGCTCGTCGGCAACGAGAACGCAGGCGGCGGCGAGATGGGCCGTTTCAACCAGGGGCCGCTCCCGGGCGAAGAAGCCGACTGGCCGTTCGACAGCAACTTCACATCCGAAACTGCAAGAACGCCTGCAGGTGATTACTACCCGAACACGCTTTCTTGA
Source organism: uncultured Acidimicrobiales bacterium (assembly GCA_937934655.1). Lineage (GTDB taxonomy): Bacteria > Actinomycetota > Acidimicrobiia > Acidimicrobiales > SHLQ01 > CALLQB01. The sequence goes on from CALGZB010000117.1 coordinate 1,271, forward strand.
ACGCACTGTCGTGAAACACAATGGCCTGAGACGGTGCACCGCAGCCGCGCAGTACTCGTGACCCTCTACGAACGAACGTAGAGGGTCACATCCTCGGGTCTAAGCGAAAGCCACGCCCACCACGTCTTCGATCGTTGCTGCGAAATGCAGTTCGATCGCGTCGAGTACGTGCTCGGGAATGTCTTCGGCGTCCTCGCGATTTCCTTCCGGAAGAATCACGTGGCCGACACCGGCACGATGCGCAGCAAGAACCTTCTCTTTCACGCCGCCAATAGGGAGCACTGCTCCATGCAACGTGACTTCTCCGGTCATCGCTACGTCGTTTCGCATGGGCTGGTTCCGCAACAAGCTGATGAACGCAGTAGCCATCGTGACTCCGGCTGAGGGCCCGTCTTTCGGAATTCCGCCTGCAGGGAAGTGCACGTGGAATCGCTGGTCGAGCGGCTTCGCATCGGCCTCTTCATCCGAGCTAGCTAGATCAAGCTTTGCCACGTTGGCCCGAAGGTAGGAGAGGACGATCTGAGCCGATTCCTTCATGACGTCGCCTAGTTGCCCCGTAAGAGTGAGCCCGGGTTCGGCGTCGCTGCCCGAGACTTCGACGAACAACACGTCGCCGCCTGCGCCAGTTACGGCGAGCCCGGTGGCAATACCAGGGTTGACGATGCGCTCTGTCGGTTTCTCCGAAGAGGCCGACCTGCCGAGGGCAGGACGTAAATCGTCCTCGCCAATCGTGATCTTGATTTTCTCGGGGTTCCGCACCAACTCACTCACACCACGTCGCACCAACCGATCGAGCCGTTGCTCGAGCCGGCGGACTCCAGCCTCTCGGGTGAAGTCGCCAACGACCGTGCGAACGATGTCGTCGGTGATGACGACCTCGTGAGCCTCGACTCCGTTGCGTTCGTAGAGACGGGGCAGGAGATGGTCGCGAGCGATCGCAATCTTCTCATCCTCGGTGTACCCCTCGAGCGAGATGATCTCCATACGGTCGAGTAGCGGTGCCGGAATCGTGTCGAGCACATTGGCCGTAGCGATGAACACCACCTCACTCAGATCGAGTTCGGTTTCCAGGTAGTGATCCCGAAATGTCGAGTTCTGGGCCGGGTCGAGCACCTCGAGCAGAGCCGAGGAAGGGTCACCTCGCCAATCGTTTCCAATCTTGTCAATCTCGTCGAGCAGGATGACCGGGTTCATGGTTCCGGCATCGGTCAACGCCCGTACGAGTCGGCCTGGACGGGCCCCGACGTAGGTGCGGCGATGGCCACGGATCTCGGCCTCGTCGCGGATTCCTCCAAGTGACATGCGGACGAATTCTCGGCCCATGGTCGCGGCGATGGATTCCCCGAGGCTTGTCTTGCCGACGCCAGGAGGGCCGACGAGCGCCAGAATGGTGCCCCCGCCCTTACCCTTGCTGCCGCCGTCTCTATCGTCTTTACCGTCTCTACCTTCGAGGTCTCGATCTTGGCGAAGTTTGCGCACGGCTAGAAATTCGATGATGCGTTCTTTGATCTTGTCGAGCCCGGTGTGGTCTGCGTCGAGCTGCGCTTGGGCTTGGTCGAGATCGAGCATGTCGCTGCTCCGCTCTCCCCACGGCAACTCGAAGACCGTTTCGAGCCAGGTCCGAACCATGCCTGCTTCCATCGATTGCTCGCTCATTCGCTCGAGCTTGTCGAGTTCCTTCTCTGCGGCTTTTGCGACCGCCTCGGGCAAAACGCCTTCGGCGATCCGGGAGCGGTAACCGGCTATCTCGCCATCGTCGGACTCACCAAGCTCCTCGCGGATCGAGGCCAGTTGTCGTCGCAGAATCGCTTCGCGCTGGTCGCTTTCGAAACTCTCTTGGACGGCGGAGTTCACGTCGTGGCTCACGCTAGTTTCGGCCAACGCCACCTTCGCCCAGGCAAGAGCCTTGGTGATGCGTTCGCTGACGTCGACGGTCTCGAACAGCTCAAGTCGCCGCTCTTCGCCGAGATCGGGCCACATGCCGAACGTGTCGGCCAGCGCCCCCGGGTCGTCGACACCGTCGAGCATGCCCACGAGTCGGCTTCCACCAATGATGTTCAGCAGTTCCGTCGCGACCTCGCGATATTCGCTGGCGAGCGCTTTGTCTTCAGCCGTTGGTGCACTCTGGTCGAGCTCGCGGATCGTGACGTGTAAGACGCCATCTTGGCTCGTCTCGCCTTGCCCAATTCGGACACGACGGAGACCGCGTAGGACTGCACCTTGGCCACCCTCTGGGAGTTTGCCGTGCTGTTCGATCCGAACGACGAGCCCGACCGGGGAGTAGTCGCCGCCCGTCTGGGGCACGGCAACGAGCTCCTTTTCCTCGGTTCCGGCTGCTGCGGCAAACGCTGCCTGTGCGCCGGGACTCTGGGCTTGGACGGTGACGACCATCTCGGGAAAGAACACGCCTTCGGGGATAGGAAGGAGTGGGAGAGTTGTGCTTTTTGTCGCGGACATTGGAACCTCTTCTGGTGTTGATTACATGATTACAACTGCCGTTCGTATGCCCATATTCCGCCATCAGCCGGCTTCTTCGGTGACGATTGACACGGTCCGGGCGCCCAGCACGACGACATGGAGCATTTGCCAGCTTGACTGGCACAAGATAGTTTCGATCGCATGGTCGAAGTGGTCGAAACTCTGCACATCCGCCAGCCGGCGTCGGCCGTATGGGCGCTCCTTGCTGACTTCAGCGCGATCAGCGAGTGGGCTCCCAACGTCGACCACTCGTGCCTGACCACCAGCACGAAAGACGGTGTTGGGGCGACGCGCCGAATCCAAACGGGTCGCAACACTCTGTTAGAGACCGTGACCGATTGGGAGCCCGAGCGTTGCCTCGCGTATTCGATCACCGGTTTGCCACCCGCTGTTCGATCGCTGACCAACACATGGCGGCTCGCCGACCTCGGCGAAACCACCGAAGTAACACTGACCAGCTCGGTCGATACCGGCCCAAGGCCGCCCCAAAAGGCTGCAGCACGCGTCGTCGGCCGGGTCCTCGCAAAGGTCTCGCGCCAAATGCTTGAAGGGCTCGATTGCCACCTACAGCCCCAGCAGCAGGCCCAGGACGAGGCCCAAGACAAAAGAGTAACGACATGACCCAACCCGATGTGCTGATCATCATGACCGATGAGGAACGTGCAGCGCCTCCGTACGAGTCCGATGAGCTCACGGCGTGGCGTCGCGACACGCTGACTGGCGCTCGTTGGTTCGAGGACCACGCGGTTAACTTCCGCCGCCACTACACCGGCTCGCTGGCGTGTGTGCCGAGTCGCCCCACCATCTTCACGGGGCACTATCCCGATGTCCACGGCGTCAGTCAGACCAATGGACTCGGCAAGATGGACGACGACTCACGGATGCGGTGGTTGCGCAGCGGTGAAGTGCCAACGCTCGGACACTGGTTTCGGGCCGCCGGCTACGACACCCATTACGACGGCAAGTGGCACATCTCGCACGCCGACCTTCACGACGCTGACGGCGAGCGGATTAACACCAATGACGACGACGGCAACGTGCTCGCCGATGGGGTGCAGCGCTACGTCGACGCAGATCCGCTCGACGAATTTGGCTTCTCTGGATGGATCGG
>CALGZB010000118.1 GCA_937934655.1 uncultured Acidimicrobiales bacterium
GACTCGGGTCTCGCTCACCGGCACGCTCGTGGTTGCACGAGATATCGCTCACGCCAAGATCAAAGACCTCATCGATTCGGGCCAAGAGATGCCCGAGTATTTCCGTGAGTATCCGGTGTATTACGCCGGCCCCGCCAAGACTCCCGAGGGATATGCGTCGGGTTCGTTTGGGCCAACAACGGCATCGCGTATGGACCCCTACGTCGATGAGTTCCAGGCCATGGGCGGTTCGATGGTGATGCTCGCCAAAGGCAACCGGTCGCAACAAGTCACCGATGCCTGCGCAAAACATGGCGGCTTCTATCTCGGCAGTATTGGTGGCCCCGCCGCTCGTCTTGCGAAGGACTCCATCCGCAAGATCGAAGTACTCGACTACGAAGAGTTGGGCATGGAAGCCGTGTGGCGTATCGAGGTTGAAAACTTCCCGGCGTTCATCGTGGTCGACGACAAGGGCAACGACTTCTTTGCCGAAGTGACCACGCCGGTCTCGCTCGGCTAGCCGAACCGGACCCACCGGGTTCGCCCAAGGGAGACAGCGAATCGGGACAAATCCGCCGCCCCCCAAAGGACCCCGCCGCGCATGAAAGAGATCACCGCAACGTGGATGTGAGGGTAGAGGTAGCCGACAGGGCGCGGTCCGATGACACCTGAGAAGCACCAAATTCGATACCGTCGAACGCCCAAGTGAGCGTCTAGCCACGACAATGGCCTCGCAAAGTGGCGTTGTCGGGCCTGCCCCAGCTAGGAATCGTCTATGAAAATTCGTATTGGTTACGGACTTGGCGGACATGCTTCGGTCAACGAGCAAGAGTCATTCGCTCATGTCGTCGACGAACTTGAACGGCTTCGGTTTGATTCGTTGTGGGTCAGTGAACGCCTTGGCAACAACACCCTCGACCCCATGGTGGCGATGACCTTCGCTGCAGCTCGCACGAAGAAGCTCAAGTTCGGGCCAGCGGTCATGGTTCTTCCCGGCCGCAACCCGGTTCTGCTTGCCAAATCCATTGCCAGCCTCGACCGCATCTCGAATGGCAGGGTTCTTCCTGCGTTCGGTTTAGGAAGTCCGCAGGCCGCAGAGTTCCAAGCATTCGGCGTCGAGCGAGCCGACCGGGCACCCTGGTTCAACGAAGCGCTACCGCTCCTTCGCCGGCTTTGGGCCGAAGACTCCGTCACTCACCACGGCGAACGGTTTCACCTCGACGACGTGCAAATTCTTCCCAAGCCCATCCAAGACCCGGTCGAGGTTTGGTTAGGCGGTGCGGCAAACTCAGAGCTTCGCCGTTGTGGTCGCCTAGGTGACGGCTGGATGCCATCGTTCTGCACCCCCGAGGCCGCGGCCGAAGGCATGGTCGTGGTGAACCAAGCAGCGGCCGAAGCGGACCGCGAGATCGACGACGAGCACTTTGGGGTGCTGCTCCCGTACGTGCACGGCGAGGTTCCGGATCAGCTCTCGGCCATCGTGAAGGCTCGGCAGCCCGACGCCGAGATCGGCGACATCGTGTCGACCAATGTCGGAGAGCTCCATGGGCTCATCGACCGGTTCGTCGAGAAGGGATTTTCGAAGTTCATTGTGTTCGCCATCGACGAACCAGCCGACTGGACCGAAGATCTCGAAGAGGTTGCTTCCAAGCTGCTACCGCTACAGAACTAACGACTAACCAACGTCGTATTGCACGGCCGCACGGGCGGAGATGTTTGGTTTGATCAGGTCGGTGATGAGCGCAACATGGCCCGGTTCGACCGCATAGGCCTTGTAATCCTCGACGGTGGCGAAGTCGCCCACCGCAACGTAATCCCAGTTGCCGTCGCTAACGCCAGCGTCAGGACCATGGTGGTACCCCAGAGTCATCGGAAGGCCGGCGAGCTTGTCGAGACCGGCAGCTATCGCTGTTTTGGTTTCGTCGCTCACGCCATCTTCGGACCATCGAAACATCACCACGTGTCGGAACATGATGCCGACACTATTCGCTGTTGGTGAGCCGGGCCTAACAGGTCACTGCACCGCCAGCGAAACCAGGGTCAGCGAAGCAGTGAGTCGCTGAGCTTCACACCGCAGGAGTTGGCTGCGTCGTAGGCCAACGCCACGTAGCGTTGCGACGGTTGCCTATCGCTGCCGCTCAAGGCTCGCCGGAGCACACGGTTCATCGGTATCGGGTTCACACCACTGTTTTCGACATGGTCGACGATGCAGTTTACCGAGCGAGATCCGAGCGTGGTTGCGTCTGCTACCAACCGGCCGAACGACCGAAGAGCGCGAAGGCGATTCTTCGACGATGCGTCAGACTCGGACACCTCGATGTCACCTGGCACTTCGTCTGGCGATGTCTCCGTTTCCTCGGCTTGATCTTTCTTGGCAACCGGGTCCAAGTGAGCTTGGCGCTCGACCTCGTCGTCGAGCGGTAGCTCCGGACTGTCGATAGGCGGCAACTCCGACGAGCTGTCCCCGAAGTCGCTCGCATCGGTGTACGACATCGATGGTGGCTCGCTTTGCACAACGACGGCTCCATCGGACAAGTTCTCGATTTCGGCGCCAGCTGCGCTATTCACGGCGGCCTCGAGGTTGATCGGCACACCTTCGTACCGGACCTCGAGCGACTCGTATCCCTCCTCGACCCCACACGATGCAAGAACGGCACACGCCATCAGCGCAAACACGATCGCGATGAATTCATCGATTCTTCGAGAA
>CALGZB010000119.1 GCA_937934655.1 uncultured Acidimicrobiales bacterium
CCTCCGCTACTATGCCGCCATGGACATTCGGGTTGGCGTTATTGGCGGAGGCTCCTGGGGGACAACGGTGGCGTCGCTTGCTGCGCATAACACCCCCACCACGATATGGGCGCGTGACGAGGCGGTCGTCGACGACATCAACACCAATCATCGAAACGCCAAGTATCTTCCCGACCACACCCTTCACCCCGACCTGAGGGCCTCGGCCGACCTTGCTGAGGTCGTAGCGTCCACTGACGTTCTTGTCATGGGTGTGCCATCGCAAGCTATGCGAGCGGCAGCGAAGGCCATCGAGCCGCATCTTCGGGCTTGGGTTCCCATTGTGAGTCTCTCGAAAGGCATCGAGCAGGGCTCGATGCTTCGCATGACCGAGGTCATCGCCGAGGAACTCCCGGGTCATCCGGTTGGCGTGCTCACCGGACCGAACCTCGCGAAGGAAATTCTCAGCGGGTATGCAGCGGCCGCTGTTGTCTCGATGACCGATCTCACCATCGCCGAACGTCTGCAAAGTCTCTTCGCGACCCCGGCATTCCGGGTGTACACAAACACCGATGTCATCGGTGCCGAGTTAGGTGGCGCTCTGAAGAACGTCATTGCACTCGCATCGGGGATGGCCGACGGACTCGGCACCGGCGACAACACTCGGGCTGCAGTCATCACTCGCGGTCTGGCCGAGCTCACCCGGCTCGGCGTGGCGATGGGCGGACAGCCCGAAACCTTCGCCGGTCTGGCCGGAATGGGCGACCTCATCGCTACCTGTATCAGCACCCAAAGTCGGAACCGACACGTTGGCGAGAGACTCGGCCAGGGGTTGACCCTCGACGAGGTCATCGCCGAAATGAACCAAGTCGCCGAAGGCGTAAAGACGGTTCCGGTGGTCCTCGAACTCGCCAAGCGGTATGGCGTCGAGGTTCCCATTACCGCCGAGGTCGCAAAGGTGGTCGAGCAGACAGCTGGGGCGGCCGAGGCGTATGAAGGACTGCTGCGACGCGAGAGCGGTGTCGAAGCCGAACCAGCTCGCACCCCAGAGTCCGACTCCAGCAAGAGCTAGTCGGCAGGGCAGCGATAGGGTCGGCGGCGTGAGTTTTCTCCGCCGTGGAATGAAGCGTCAGGCCGCTGCCCAGCAAGGGCGCGACCAAGTTGATGCCCTCAAAAGTGCCGACCCTGAAGGCCCGTGGCCGCTGTGGGTGGTGCGAGGCGATTCGCACGGCCAGGGCGAACCTCTCGGAACGCTCGACTCCGGACCAGTGGCATTTGTCGATGAACGAGGGTTCATCGCCTGGGAAGATGGCCGCTGGTCGCTGGACTGGTGGGTCCGTATCGATGGGTGGAGGTACCCCAGTCAAACCCGGGCTGTGCGCCAAACCGTCGGAGCCACGCCGATTATCGACACGTTCTTTGCCGTGCCAGGAGGCGACGTTGTCGCCCGGGTTTGTGCCGTGCAGACGAGCGGCAAGGCGCTTCTCACGATTGACTTCGCCAACGATTCATCGACCCCGGTGGCGCTAGCCCTCGTCGTGCGCCCAATCGACCTCGATGGGATTGGCGTTACCGAGTCGGTAAAGATCTATGACAACACACTGAGTATCGACGGGCATGTGCAGCTGGTGGCCGATCGAATTCCCGGTGGTTCCGTCGTGGCTTCGGACTTTGCTTCGTTGCCGCCGGCCGTTGAGCGGGTCAACGTCGAACCATCGAGCGAGGTCGTGTCTGCCGAAGGAACTGCGCAAGGAGCGATGATCTTCCCCATGCCGCACCACAGCACGCTTCGTGTCTCCCTTGGGGCCGACGTTGTGATTGCCGATCTGCCCATGCTGGATTCCATCGAGAAGGGTTGGTCCGCTCACCTCGACCAGTTCCTGACCGTTGAGGTTGACGGTTCGGCAATTGGCGATGAGCTGACGATTAACGAACGGCGACTAGCCACAGCGCTGCGAGGCGGGAGAGTTGTGCGGAGCCGCTCGGCGCTAGCCGGTTGGTCGGTGCTCGACGACCTGACCGTCGCAAATGCACTCCTTGAGATGGGCGATATCAACCCCGCAGCCGAAATCGTGCTGGAACATCTCGACGGCGATCGTTTGTTGGCAATGGCGGCAGGCGAGCGCGAGGCGGCATTCGACGGCTTGGTCCGAGTCTGGCAACTCACCCGACGTACCGAGGTCCTCGATGCTGCTGGCGAGACGCTTGATGTTCCGGCTGAGGTGCTAGCTGGCGCAACGCCCGCGGTTGCGACATCGCCATCCGACGCTTGGCCGGTAGTGGCCGCTCGACGAGTACTTGAGATCCGGTCGGCATTTGTTACCGAACGCGACGGTGAGCTGCACGTGTTGACGGGCTTTGCCGAAGAATGGCGGGGCCGATCGGTCGACGTGCGAAACGCTCGAACCGCTCAGGGCATGCTGTCGTTCTCGCTTCGATGGCACGGATCGCGACCGGCACTGTTGTGGTCGCTCGTTCCGGTGGGTTCGGCTGGAGGCACCACCACGAATCCTGCTGGTCTGGCGACACCGATAGTGGTGAGGGCGCCTTCGCTCGACGCCGAATGGATATCTCATGACGCCGAAGGCGAAGCGTTGCTCGCCGAGCAGCCGGTCTAGAAGCGGCCCGTGGCGCCCCCGACCGTTCGGACGCTTCGAAAGGCGTTGAAGTCGAAATCGCCAGGATTGCATCTTGAACGGTCGTATTGGGACGTCGGCTACGGCACAGTGGTCGGCATCGATGAGGTAGGTAGGGGAGCGTGGGCCGGCCCCCTCACAATCGGCGCGGTTGTTGTTCCCCGTGACCGACGCTTGTACAAGGTGCGCGATTCAAAGATGCTCACCGAAGTCGAACGCGAGGCGATGTTTGACCGGATTGTTGACTGGTGCCTGGACTGGTCGGTTGGGCACGCAACACAAGATGAATGTGACGAGCTCGGCATGTCGGCTGCTCAGAAATTGGCGACCCGGCGAGCGCTAGCCCAGTTGACGACTCCAGCGGATGCAGCGCTCGTCGACGGGAAGTGGGACTTCGTCGAAACGATTCCAACGACCACGATCGTCAAGGGCGACCAGAAGTCACTCTCGATCGCAGCGGCTTCGATTCTTGCCAAGGTCACTCGTGACCGGATGCTTCGCGATCTTGCGGCGAAATATCCGATGTATGACCTCGACCGAAACAAGGGCTACCCGTGCCCTCGTCACCGGGCCGCGCTTCAAGCGTTTGGACCCTCGGTGATCCATCGCACCAGCTGGGCATTCGTCGACGACATTCCGTTCTGTGCGATCGACCGCAAGCTTCCTCCAGATCACCAGGCCTCCCTCTTTTAGGCTTGCGCCGTTGGAATCGCTGTGTTGCTATCTTGGGAACAAATGAAAGCGTTTTCATTTGGTGAAGGAGTTTGTTCGATGTCTGACCGCAAGAAAAGAGCCTGGCTTGATGGAGCCGTTGGTTACGAGATCTATACCCGCTCCTTTGCCGACACCACGGGCGACGGATTTGGCGATATCAATGGCATCACCGAGAACCTTGAGTACATCTCATGGTTGGGGGCCGACATCATCTGGCTCACCCCGATCTATCCTTCTCCCGACCATGATCATGGGTACGACGTCGCCGACTACAAAGCCGTCCGTTCCGATCACGGCACGGTGGCCGACGTGGAAGCGCTCCTCGAACGAGCGCACTCGCTCGACCTTCGGGTATTGCTCGATATCGTCCCCAACCACACATCGATCGAGCATGAGTGGTTTCAGAAAGCAATCGTCGACCCGACGAGCCCGGAGCGGGCCATGTATCTGTTCCGCGACGCTGGCCCCGATGGTGGTCCGCCCAACAACTGGATCAGCCACTTCGGTGGACCAGCCTGGACCCTCGATGAGGCGACCGGTCAGTACTACTGCCACCTTTTCCTGCCCGAACAGCCGGACCTCGACTGGCGAAACCCCGACGTCCTCGACGCGTTCGACGACATCTATCGGTTCTGGTTCGAACGCGGCGTCGATGGCTTCCGCATCGACGTTGCTCACGGGTTGCTGAAGCACCCGAGCTTCGCCGACAACCCGCAGCTCCGGGAGGTCGGCCCCGAGGCCGGACCGCTCGCGAAGTTCTTCTCGTTCGATCACAAGTACGACATGGACCAGGACGACAACATTGAGATCTTTGCTCGCTGGCAAACTCTGGCCGACGAGTATGACGCGACCCTTTTGGCTGAGAGCGGGGTTACCGACCATCACCGGCTCGCTCGGTTTGTTGGACCCGAAGCACTTGACCTGTCGTTCTTTCTGAAACCCGGTTGGCTTGAATGGGATCCGGCGAAGTTCGTTGACGAACACCTGAGCCTCGCCGAGATTGAGCCCGATGGCATCTCATGGGTAATTAGTAACCACGATCAGCCCCGTCCGGTGAGCCGACTCATGCGGGGCGAGCCAGCCAGTCCCACCAACGACAAGACCGGCATCAACCGGTCGCTGGCAGTAACCACGCTGCAGATGGTGCTGGGTGGCGTGCCCTTCCTCTACTACGGCGAAGAATTGGGATTGTCCGACGCGGCGATCGATCCAGAAAACCGGGAGGACCCTGTCGCAACCCGCAACGACACCGACGGGGGAGAAGCGCGCGATGTCGCTCGGTCGCCGATGCCTTGGGACTCTTCGCCACGGAACGGTTTCAGTTCGGTCAGTCCGTGGATCGCCAGCGAAGACCGGCCCCCACACGAAACGGTCGAGGCGCAACGAGCTGATCCAGCGAGTCCGCTGCATCGCTACCGGGCGTTGCTCGAAACCCGTCGTGGGCTTCCCGACATGCACGAGGCCCCGTTCGAGCGACTCGACTCACCAAGCGACGAAGTAGCCGTTGTTCGTCGGGGATCAGTACTTGTCATCGCAAATCTCTCGGGCAACGAGGTGACGGTTTCGTCGGCCGGCAGCGGCTGGGTCGAGGCCTTTCGATCACGCGACGGACTTGTTTCGATCGGCGACGGTTTCCTCACGGTAGGGCCCGAGCTCAGTGCAATATTTCGCGCTGATGCGTAGGTGCCCCTTCCCACTCTTAGGCAGACGAGCCGACCTCGGCGTACGCTAACTAGCTGTGGCCTCACGCAATACAATCGACGACGTCGCCCAGCTAGCTGGGTTTTCTGTCGCCACGGTGAGCCGTGCTCTGCGCGGGTTGCCCAATGTATCCCCAGCGACCCGCGAGCGAGTCGAGCTCGCCGCAGCGGAACTCAACTACACGGTCGACGCTCGTGCCTCGAGCTTGGCGTCTGGTCGGACCCACACCATCGGCCTCGTGGCTCCATGGTTCGACTCTTGGTACGAGTCGAAGGTGATCTCGGGGCTCGAAGGGGTGCTGGCGCCTGCTGGTTATGACCTTTTGGTTTACGCAATAAAGACGTCGGTGCGCCCACTGCCGATCATGCGCGAGCGGGTTCGCAGCCGAACCGTCGACGGCATTGTTCTTATCGATGTGTTCTTCGACGAAGCTGATGCCGAGGGCCTAAAGGCGTTCGGCGTGCCGATTGTGTTGCTCGGATCGCGTCTGTCGTACGGGCACTCGGTGAACATCGACAATCATCGCGGGGCACAGCTCGCAACCTCACACTTGCTCGAACTCGGGCACCGGCGAATTCTCTACCTCGGTGGGGCCCAGGACACCGAGATGGTTTCCCCCGTGAGCGGTCTGCGTGAAGAGGGCGTTCGCTCGGCAATACGAGATGCGGGCCTTGACGATGCAGACATTCTGGAAGTCTCTCTTGATGGCGGGTTCTCCATTGCTGGAGGAACGGCGGTGATGCGCCGGCTCGTCGAGCGGGCTGAGCCAATGCCAACGGGTATTGTCTGCGGGTCAGATGAAATGGCGATGGGTTTGATGGCCGAAGCCCGCCGAAACGGCATCGACGTCCCCGGCGAGATATCGGTCGTTGGATTCGATGACCACGATCTGGCCGATGTTCTTGGGGTCACAACCATCCGCCAGCATGTGTTTGCCCATGGCGAGACGGCTGGACGGTTGATGCTCGACACCTTGGCTGATGGTCATCATCGCAATTTTCATCACGTCGAGCCCGAGCTTGAGCTCATCGTGCGGAATTCGACCGGGCCCGCCAAGAGCGACGACACGTAGGGATATCAGCGGCGTGTGACGAATACCCAAGGGTTACCTTGATTTCGGGCTGCCGATATGTAAGCGTTTACACTTGCTATGTTGCACCCGTGTGGTTGTCGCGTAACAACAGCGTGAATTGATCGCGCACAAGAAGTTCAAGAAGTAATTCCTCGTCCAACCAATCCGGTTGGGCGTCGAGATTCCTAGGAGGGGAACTCACCATGAAGAACATGTGGATGAAGATGTTCGCTGCCCTGTTTGCGTTGGCTCTTGTAGCCAGTGCTTGCGGTAGCGACAGTCCAGTCGGCGATGCCGTGGACGCAGCCGGAGACGCAGCAGACGATGCTGCCGAGACCGTCGAAGACGTCGTTGATGGCGACGACGAAGAAGAAGCCATGGAAGAAGAAGAAGCCATGGAAGAAGAAGAAGCCATGGAAGAAGAAGAAGCCATGGAAGAAGAAGCCGCAGTCGTGACCATTACCGGTCCAGAGCGCGACGAGTCAGAAGCTGGCGCAATCCAGGAAGTTCTCTCCGCATTTGGCGAGGCCAACAACATCGACATCACCTACACCGGTGACGCCGACTGGGAAGCCAACATCGACATCCAGGTCGAGGGTAACAACCCGCCAAACCTGTCGATCTTCCCGCAGCCCGGCAAGCTTGCCGACTTTGCCCGTGAAGGTTCAGTCGTTCCTCTCGCCGACAACGTCGTAGACGGCATGGCATGGAGCGAAGCATGGACTGTCTTCGGTAACGTCGACGGCACCCAGTTCGGTGCTCCCGTTAAGGCCGACCTCAAGTCCCTCGTTTGGTACAAGCCAGCAGCATTCGAAGAAAAAGGCTACGCAGTGCCTGGAACCTTCGATGACTTCCTTGCGCTTACCGGCGAAATGATCGCCAACGGCGACACCCCGCTTTGCGTAGGCATCGAATCGGGTCAGGCCACCGGTTGGACCTACACCGACTGGGTCGAAGACATGGTTCTTCGCCAGCACGGCGCAGACGTCTACGACGCTTGGGTCGCTCACGACATTCCTTTCAACGATCCTCAGATCGTCGAATCAATGCAGACCGTTCTTGACCTTTGGGCAACCGACGGCATGACCTTCTCCAGCGGTGGCTCAATTGCTGCAACCGCTTTCCAGGACAACGGTCAGCCACTTGTCGATGGCGACTGCATGATGCACCGTCAAGCTTCGTTCTACTCAGCATTCATCCCCGAAGGCACCGCCTTCGCTGACGGAACCCCCGATGCAGTTGACGTCTTCTACTTCCCAGACATCAAGGGTGACGCACCGGTTCTTGGTGCAGGTACCCTCGTCGCAGCATTCGACGACAACGAAGCAACCATGATGGTTGCTGAGTTCATGGCAGGCGCCGAGTACGCCGAAGGCCGCCAGCGTGCACAGACCGCACTGAAGGGTGGCGGACTTTCCGGCTTCCTTTCAGCCGCTGAGGGTCAAGACCAGAGCGTTTACGCTCCGCTTGAGCAGTCGTTCCTGGCAATTCTCCAGAACGCTGCAATCGTGCGCTTCGACGCTTCGGACCTCATGCCAGCAGCTGTTGGTGCGGGTACGTTCTGGAGCGAAGGCACCAGCGCAGTAAACGGCGATCAAGATGCCGCCGCTGCCGCAGAAAAGATTGAAGCTTCCTGGCCATAAGCAGCCCGTGCTGCTTCAGGACGCAATGGCTGTCGCTTGACGGCCATGCATGAATAGATGAAGTAACGACCGGGTCGAAGGTGCTGGCAAACGCCAGCCGCCTTCGGCCCGGCTCGGTTTTGACGAACACCGCATGACATGTTGTTGCGGGAACAGGCGTAGGGGGAAACGTGAACGAACAGGCTGCGGTGAACAGACCGAGCGCCCGTAAGAGCTGGGGCGCCATTCAGCGTCAGGGTGCGGCGTCGTGAGCGGGGCCGTCGCGGCTGACCCGAACGCCGAGCAGTCCTCGGTCGTAGCAACACTCAAGAAGGTCGCGGTCGTGGCCTTTGTGGTCGTGCTGATCTGGCTGATCAATCGCACCGAACAAAGCGACCTTCTCTTCGACAAGATCATCAGCACGCTTATCAGCGTGGCTATCGCTGTCGGAGCTAGCGCTGGTCTTTGGATCGGCGCCAACCTGCTGTTCGAGCAGGCCACCAAGAACTGGCAGCGATTTCAAGCGCTCGCCGCCGCCTCGATTAGTGCAGTCATCTTCTTCGCGCTCGATGGCAACCGACTTCTTCGAGTTCTCGGGCCACGAGACGATGTGACCGAGGCGGTCCAAGATCTCACCAATATTTCAACACCGGTAACGATGGCGGTTTTTCTCGGCCTTATCGGGGTTCTCGTCGGACGGGCTATCGCGTTGTATCGCGGTTCGCCGGCGCTGGTGGTGCCCTCGGTCGCTGTCTTCGCCGTGCTCGGGCTGGTCCTCGGGATCTACCGAACCGAAGAGGTCGCCGGCGGGTTCTTCACCCGGATTCTCTGGTGGCCGATTGTGGCCGGAGCCATCGCTGGAACCTTTGGCTGGGTGCTTGGCGGGCAAAGCGATCCGAAAATTCGACGTACGGTCGGCGCTCTCGGCGGACTCATTCTCGGGATTCTCGCTGGATTCATGCTGTTTCGGGCGTACCGTCCCGTGTTCAACATTCTCGATCTCGCCATCCCCACCCTCCTAGGCGGAGCGCTCTTTGCGGCGGTGGCGCTAGTGCGCGGCCGGCCAGCGATGCCCACGGTGCTCCTGGGCTCGGCAATCGGCTGGGCGTTCGGTGCCTTTGGGTTCTCCGAGGTCGATCCACTCGGCCCGCTTGCTTGGCAAGTGGTTGCGATGGTCGTGCCGTTTGTCCTCGCTGGCCTGTGGGCGTCATGGCGGCCCCAAGCCGACGTTGTGCGGCGTACCGAAGTCTCCAACGATGCCCGAAGCTGGATCTTCCTCGGCCCGGCCCTTACCTTCATCGCCGCCACCCTGGTTATCCCGGCGCTTCGCACCATCTACCTTTCGCTGTTCGATGCCCGAAGTGAAGAATGGGTCGGGTTCGCGAACTACGGCCGGATCTTTGGCAACGAGCTCAACGAAGACAGCTTCGACTTCAGCCGCGCAGGGGCGCTACCAGGGAGCATTCTGTTTCAGCTTGGCGTGCCGCTGCTGATTCTTGGTGGCGTCATCGGTGTGCTCGTGGGCCGCCGACGAGGCAACAAGTTTGAAACCGTTGGAGTGTCGGCCACGCCAATCGCCATCGGGTTCGTATTGTTTGCTGTGGCGATCTTCAGCACGATTCGCGGAACCATCATCAACAACCTTTGGTGGGTCTTTACCGTCACCACGGCATCCACCTGTTTGGGCCTCGCCATCGCGGTCCTGGCCGACCGGTCGAAGAGCGAGAAGATTGCGAAAGCCTTCATCTTCTTGCCGATGGCGATTTCCTTTGTCGGTGCCAGCATCATCTGGCGGGCCATCTACCAGGCACGCGACGTGCGAAAGGACCAGACCGGGGTGCTCAACGCCCTCTGGGTTGGGCTCGGACGCCTCAGCACAGGCTCGGGACTTCCGACGCTGCTGGTCACGGTTGGCCTCGTGCTCACGCTCATTGCAATTTTGGCGTTCCTCGTATCAGCGGTCGCGCAGAAGTCGTTGAACGGTGTTGCTCCACTTGCGACAATCGGTGCTGCGCTTGCCTGGTTTACCTACCGGTTCATCGGCTCAGGAGTGGGTGGCGTTCGCACCGGTCCAACCGGTGAGCTGATCGGCGACACCGTGTTCTTTGTGCAGGACTCGCCGTTTAACAACGTGTGGCTCATGATCATCTTGATCTGGATCCAAACGGGCTTTGCCATGGTGATCTTGTCGGCGGCCATCAAGGCGGTCCCGTCAGAATTCCTCGAAGCGGCACGGGTCGACGGCGCAACCGATGCCCAGATCTTTTGGCGCATCACGCTTCCTCAGATCTACCCAACCATCGGGGTCGTGGTCACTACCATCATCGTGGTCGTCATGAAGGTCTTCGACATCGTGAAGGTGATCACCAACGGTCAGTTCGACACGCAGGTCTTGGCGAACCAGATGTTTAACGAGGCGTTCTCGTTCCGTGACAAGGGCGTGGGCTCGGCACTCGCAATCGTGCTGTTCCTCTCGGTACTTCCGGTGATGTTCTACAACATTCGCCAAATGCAGAAGGCGCAGGACTGACATGGCTTCACCACCAATCGTTGAACCCGGCAAGGGCAGCGGGGTCGGCAACGCGATCTACGGAGTTCTCCGAGCTATCCCGACTGGTCTTCTCTGGTTCATCGTTCTGATCTGGAGCATTCCCACGTTGGGTCTGGCCGTGAACTCGTTTCGCGGCCGTGACGATCAACGCGGCTCGGGCTGGTGGACGGTCTTCTCCGATGAGGGCGGGTCGACGCTCGACAACTACGAGACGGTGTTGACGGCGTCGTCGACGAACTCGATTCTCGAGTCTTTGGCGAACTCGTTCGCTATTGCTATTCCGGCAACCATTATCCCGATCGCTATCGCAGCGTTCGCCGCGTATGCCTTTGCCTGGATCGAATTTCCGGGCCGCCAGTGGTTGTTCATCGCAACCGTCTCGTTGCTTGCTGTACCGCTGCAGGTAGCGCTGATCCCGTTGCTTCAGCTGTACTCCGGTGGAGCACACCTATCGCTGCCGCTGATGGAAAAGACGGTGACCCTGATCCCGAACTTCGACTTGGCCGGAACGGGAACCGCCGTCTGGCTTACCCATACTGGTTTCGGGTTGCCGTTCGCCATCTTCCTGCTACACAACTACATCTCGGGACTTCCCAAAGATGTCTTTGAGTCGGCTCGCATCGATGGTGCCGATCACTTCACCATCTTCTGGCGGATCGTGCTTCCGTTGTCGGTGCCGGTTCTTGCGGCCTTCGCTATCTTCCAGTTTCTTTGGACATGGAATGACTTCCTCATCGCCAACACGATGATCGGAGCCAACCGCGACGCGCAGCCCACGACCATCGCCATCGCCAACCTCGCCGGCGATTACGGCCGAAACGAGCATCTACTCTCTGCCGGTGCGTTTGTGCAGGCGTTCTTCCCGCTTGTGGTGTTCTTCTCGCTGCAGCGTTACTTCGTGCGAGGTCTGTTGGCCGGTTCGGTTAAGGGATAGGCGAGGCACCACACTGGTGGCATGTCCCAGCCCCCACGGTCGGAGAGTCCCGACGACCCGGAACGATTCTTACGAACCGATTCGATAGGCGTCGGTCCGCACGCTGAGCCATGGCCTGACGACCCCCGCTATGACCCGGAGCTTCTCGCCGATGGTGATAAGCGAAACGTTGTCGATAAGTACCGGTACTGGAGCCGCGAGGCCATCATCGAGGATCTCGACACCCGTCGGCACGCATTTCATGTGGCCGTCGAGAACTGGGAGCACGACCTGAACATCGGGACCCTGGTGCGCAACGCCAATGCTTTCCTTGCTGCCGAGGTGCACATCGTCGGCAAGCGGCGTTGGAACCGGCGAGGTGCCATGGTGACCGACAGATATCAGCATGTTCGCCACCACCCAACCATTGAAGAGTTCGTGGCTTGGTCAGCCGACGCCAAAGTGCCGATTGTGGGCGTCGACAATCTCCCTGGCTCGGTGCCGTTTGAGTCGGTCGAGCTTCCCGAGACGTGTGCGTTGCTCTTTGGCCAGGAAGGCCCTGGGCTTTCAGAACAGGCCAGAGAAGCCGTGACCCAGGTCTGCTCGATCAGTCAGTTCGGATCTACCCGGAGCATCAACGCGGGCGTAGCCAGTGGCATTGCTATGTACACGTGGCTCCAGCAGCATGCGCTGGAGCCCAACCGCTAGACGATTACTCGAAGTCGGCTTCGGTGGGAACCGGAACGCCTGGTCGGTAGAACGTGAAGAGCTCGGTGATGAGCTCGGCGATGCCTGCGGTTTCGAAGCCATCGAGATCGATGGTGATGACGTTGCTGTTTACATGGAGAGCGTCGACGCCACCGCGTTCGAAGAGCCGACGTGCGAGCTCATCGGCCGGACGTTCGCCGATAACCTCTTGGCCCTTCACGTAGCGTTCGTGGCCCATGCCGGTGATGCTGCGATTGATCTCGTAGCGGACGACGCCAGCGCGAGACGATGGCTTTTCGATGACGGTGACAGGCTGACCCATGGACTAGATACTACCGGCGGTCTCGGGCTTGGTGGGTATTCGGACCCGTGACGTGTGCCAGCGAAGTACGGCGACGCTGAGCCCGACGGCGACGATCGAAAGTAGGGTGTGCACCACTTTGAATCCTGCGCTTCCGTCTCCGAAGAGATTGGTGAACAGCCTTACTGTCCACCAAGCGGCGGTAATCACGGCGACGATGCTTGCGTAGGTGCCGATGAATCGGTTGGCGCCGACAGCGACCAAAGGGATCGACGCGGCAACCACGACGAACGCCAGAGCGATGGCGGCGCCACGAATGGTTTCGGAGTCCGAGAGTGTGCCATCGCCAAATACGTTGTTGAGCCGGGTGAACCAAACGAAAAGGGTCCAGGCCACGAACGCCCACAACAGCTTTGTCATCGTCCCTATCGTGACTCACCGGCGGCCGCAGTTCGCGGCTTTCCGTAGAAATTATGGACAGTGTTTAGGAGACACGGTTTAGGAGACACGGTTTAGGAGACCGGGTTTCGGAGACAGGATTTAGAGGATCTCGTCGAGGGTGACCGCTCGACCCTCATCGATGCTGAGATGGGCGGCGGCTCCCACCGCTACCGAGAGCAGCCCGTCGGCCAACGTGACCTCGGGTTCGGTGCCGTTCATGATGGCGTCGCGGAGCTTGGTGTGCTCGATAAAGCTTGAGCCGTGATGAAAGCCGACATGGCCAACCGAGTCGTCGTGGACGTTTCGAACCTCGACATCGCCGATGTCGTGTTCGCCTCGGCGGCCGATGCGCATGATGTGTTCGGGGATGAGTGACTCGACTTTGCCTTTGTCGCCGACAACCGACAATTCCTCTTGGTTGAAGGTGGCTTCGGCGAACATGTTGAGATCGAGCAGACCCCGTGCGCCCGAGTCGAAATCGACGATGACGAAAGCGTTGTCGAGGATGTCTGGGGTTTGGCCGTCGTAGGACTCATCGAGGTGGTTCACACTCTGCCCGCCAGAAGCGAAGACCCGGACCGGTTTGGCCTGGGTGATGTGGGTCATGAGGTCGAAGTAGTGGCAGGTCTTCTCGACGAGCGTTCCGCCGGTGTTCCGGCTGAACCGATTCCAGTCGCCGACCTTCTCCAGGAACGGGAAGCGATGCTCGCGGATCGCCACCATGTGCACCTTGCCGACGGTTCCGGAATGAACCTCGTCGATGAGAGCAGTAACGGGTGGCATGTAGCGATACTCGAGACCGACCCAAATCACACCCTGGTGATCGGAGGCCTTGTCGAGGACAAGCTTGCAGTCGTCGACCGTGGTGCAAAGCGGCTTCTCGATGAGCATGTGATGATCGGTTTCGAGGGCGTCGCTCACCACATCGACATGGGTCATGTTGGGCGACGCGATGACGAGGGCGTCACAGAGGCCGGAGTCGAGGAGGTCCTGGTAGTCGGTGAAGGTTGCCACCTTCTCGTCGGCGGCAGCGACGCCAGCATCGAGCGATGCTTGGTGTGGGTCGGCAAGTGCCGTGACCACGGTGCCGTCGACGGCGTTGAGGTTGAGGATGTGCTCGACACCCATCATTCCGGAACCGATTATTCCGTACCGGATGGTGTCGTTTGGGGTAGTGCTCAAGAGAAGAAACCTGGAGTCTGTGAAGGCAGTATTTGAAACGGTCGACCTGCGCTGCAAACGCTTGCAGCCGTCGCGATAGTGTACGCCGCGTGAACGACTCTCTCATCAACAGCAATCAGCGTCAGTTAGGTCAATTTTCGGTCGGTGCGCTCTCGTACGGTCTGTGGCGATTTACCACCGACAGCGTCGACGATGCCCAAGGTTTGGTGGAGACCGCACTCGACGCTGGGATGAATCTTATCGACAACGCCGACGTGTATGGACTCGACTACGGCGGCAGCGGATTCGGCGCCAACGAGGAACTCCTCGGCAAGGTTCTGGCCCAAGCTCCACAGCTGCGTGAGCGCATGGTCCTTGCCAGCAAGGGCGGCATTATGCCGCCGATTCCCTATGATTCCAGCCCCGGTTACCTCGTCGAGGCGTGCGACGCATCGCTGCGCCGGATGGGTGTCGAGACCATCGATCTCTACCAGATTCACCGCCCCGACATGTTCGCCCACCCTGCCGAGACGGCCGCAGCGCTTGCCGGGCTGCGCGACGCTGGCAAGATCCGAGAGGTCGGAGTGAGTAACTACACCGTCGACCAATACGACGCGCTAGCCGCTCACCTGCCGTTTCCGATTGCGTCGACCCAGCCACAGTTTTCGTGCGCCCACCTCGATCCCATGCGCGACGGCACCTTCGATCGTGCAATGCGCGACGGCGTTGTACCGCTGGCATGGAGTTCGCTGGCAGGTGGACGACTCGCAACAGGCGAAGATGTGGCCCCCGATCTCATCGCTGTCCTCGATCGTCTTGCCGAGCGTGAAGGCGTCGATCGCGCTGCAGTGGCAGTAGCGTTTGTGTTGGCCCATCCATCGCAACCGGTGGCCATTATCGGCTCGCAGAACCCCGACCGGATCAAGGCGGCAACCTCGGCGTTGAACGTAACCCTCGATCGCACTGATGTGTACGAGATCGTTGTTGCCAGCGAAGGAGTGCCGCTTCCGTGAGTGTCGCCGATCGTTCCCCCGTCGAGGTTTCTTGGTTCGCTGCGCTTTGCGACGATGACTATGAGTTCCTGGGCGTCCCCAACCCCGACCTGGCGAGTTCGTGGCCGCATTGTCGTGACATCACGTTGGCGGCCGACCGCAACGGGTTCGACAACATCTTGTTGCCGTCGGGCTACGCCCTCGGCATCGACAGCGTGGCCTTTGCTGCAGGCGTGGCCCCTCTGGTCGAACAGATCGAGCTGCTATTGGCGGTGCGAATGGGCGAGATGCACCTTCCGCAACTGGCACGCCAGTTGGCCACCATCGACCAGATGCTCGACGGCCGGCTCACCATCAACATCATCAGCAGCGATATTCCGGGCGAGGCGCTCGAGTCTGAGCCCCGCTACCAACGCACTCGCGAATGGATGCAGGTTCTCCGGTCGCTTCTCAACGGTAAGTCCATCGACTTCCACGGCGACTTCGTCAACCTCACGCTCGACCCACCTCGCGTTCGCACGGTTTCGGGGAAGTGTCCTCCGTTCTACTTCGGTGGTTTCTCACCAGCAGCGAAAGATGTCGCCGCTGAGTTTGCCGACGTGTTCCTCACCTGGCCGGACACCGTGGCATCGGTGGGGGAGACCGTTGCCGAGATGCGGGGTCTCGCCGAGGGCTACGGCCGAGAGCTTCGATGCGGCCTTCGGGCGCACATGATCGTTCGCGAAACCGAGGATGAAGCTCTCGAGGCTGCTGAATTGCTGGTAAGTAAACTCGACGACGAGGTCGGCCAAGAGATCAAAAGCCGCTCGCTCGACACACAATCGGCCGGCGTGGCACGACAGAACGCGCTTCGTGAAGCGGCCGGAGACAACTGGTTTGCCGAACCCAACCTGTGGACCGGTGTCGGTCGTGCGCGTAGCGGGGCAGGCGCTGCCATCGTTGGGAACCCCGATCAGGTCGTGGCCAAACTGCACGCCTACCAAGACGTCGGCGTCGACGCATTCATCCTGTCGGGGTACACCCACCAGGCCGAGTGCGATCTCGTGGCCGAACATGTTTTGCCGCGGCTGAACCATCAGCCGATCGACTGGTCCTAGAGGCTGCTAAACAATCGACATGGCAACTCCCGAACTTCACCCCGGTATCGCGCATTTGGCCTTCTTGGTCGGCACATGGCGGGGCGAAGGGGCAGGGGAGTACCCCACGATTGATTCGTTTGGGTATCTCGACGAGCTGGTGTTCGATCATGTTGGGAAGCCGTACCTGTCCTACGTGCAGCGGACCCGTCGCCTCGACAACAACATGACGATGCACGATGAGGTCGGCTACCTGCGTCCGGTGGGTACCGACCGAGTCGAACTCGTCGTTGCGCAACCAAGCGGGATTGTTGAAACGAACGTCGGGTCGATCGTCGCTGCAACGCTGACGCTGACAAGCACCGCCGTGGCGGTTACACCGACAGCGAAGTCGGTAACCGAGATCACCAGGGTGTTTACCGTCGACGGCGACACACTTACGTCGCAGACCTCGATGGCGGCGGTCGGCCAGGAACTCCAGCATCATCTCGCGTCTACGCTCGCCCGCCAGTAATCGCCTCGCTCAGAGCTAGACGGGTGCCGGCTCCGTGCGGTCGGTGTTCCATCGGATGATCCAACGCAGGACGACCGAGGTGCCTATCGCCGCAGCCGGAACTGTGAGGTAGGCCGGCATATCGAATCCAGCAGACGGAGCGTTGGGGAACACAGTGTCAAAGCCAGCGAGGGCAACGACCGTCGCAAAGAGCGCAACTCCGGCCATGACCGGAAGGCTGATGGTTGATTCGTCGTTGCGTCCAGCAGTTCGGAGAACGAGCACTGCCAAGACAACCACGACGAGCATCACAGCCGACTGAACGGACACACTCACCCGGGGGGTCAGTGTTGCGCTGGTGACGGTGTGGAAGAGCCAGTAGGCAAAGGCTCCTTGGATGATTGGCGGTAACCCCATAGGTCGATGATAACTCGACATGCCTTCTAGGTGAAGGGCCAGGGGTGTTGGTCGAGACGTTTATCGACTTGAACACCGAAACTATTGAGCGCCCACGAGATCATGTTGTAGTTGCCGATCGTGAAGACCAAGTCCATGAGTTGGCGTTGGTCGAAGTGGACCCTAAGACCAGCCCAACTCGTATCACCAACCCGTCCGTTCTCGAAGAGCTCGTCGGTTGCTTCGAGGAGAAGTCGGTCGAGATCGCTCCACGCAGGATCTGTAGGTCCGACGTGAACGCGGGCGATTTCGTCTCGGGTCAGGCCCTCGAGCACGCCGATCTCGGTGTGCTGCGCGAACTCGTACTCAGCACGGTTCAGCGAGCCGATACGCAAAATGACGAGCTCTCGTTCGCGGCCGTCGAGGGTGGACTTGCCGAGGATGTGAGCACCCCACGGGGAATAACGACGGAACAGGTCGGGATGCTGAGCAAACGTGGCGAACACGTTGTCGATCTGTTCGGCGTCGGCCCTTGGCCCGAGTGCTCGGCGGACCTCGTCATCGAAGGCTTCGGGTGCCAACGGCGGAATGCGGGGTTCTTGGTTCATAGCGGTCCTTGATAGAGCACGGCTGCCGGTCGGCATGCCCCACGATCATCGCTCAGCGAAAGCGGTTGCGGATGGAATAGGTGCTTTCCCTGACAGCTGACTATTTTCGGTGGAATGGAAGCACCTTCAGCAATGCACGTCGGCGAAGATGAAATCCCTTGGGTACAGGCGGGTGACCTTGAGCTAAAGGTCGTCCAGGTCAAAGTTGAGGAAGGGCTTTGGGTTGTCCGGAATCGATTCCAACCCGGAGCGGCCGTGCAGAAGCACCGCCACACCGGACCGGTCTACGCATTCACGCTCTCGGGCGCGTGGAAATATGCCGAGTCCGATTACACCAACACCGCTGGTTCCTATCTCTACGAACCAGCTGGGTCGGTGCACACGCTGATCGTCCCGGAAGACAACACTGAACTCACCGATGTCTGGTTCACGATTTACGGCGCCAACCTGAACCTGGATGACGACGGTAACGTCGAGTCGGTTACCGACGCTGCCGGCGTCTACGCGGGCTACATGGCACTCTGCGAGGCTCAGGGCCTTGGTCGGCCAAACGTTCTGACGGATTGATCCGAACTCGGGCCAGGGCGTTACAAGCCTGGCCTCGCAGCATCGGTTAGCGCTGCGACTTTTGAAACTCGGCCAGCTGACCACGCGCAGTGGAACGTACCTTGGACTGCAGCGGCGGCGACCAGCCGAGGAGTTTTCCGGGAAGCCCGAGTGCTTGGGATGACCATTTCCACATGTCGAAGGTGTCGCGATGTTCGATGATTTTGTCGTCGCGAAACGTCATGGTCGCTTCGATGTCGTTGCGAACCTTGTTGCCGGTTTTGGTGAAGGTATAGGTGGCGATCCAATTGGTCCGGACGGTCTTCTCGGATGACTCGAGGATGTTGTACTCCAACGCCAGATCGGTGTCGCTCGAGCACAACATCCGCCACATGTCGCCCGGGTCGTTTCCGCGGAGCTCCCCGAAGGCCGGGTCTTCGAAGATGATGTCGTCGGCGTAGCAGGCAGCCATAGCGTCGCCGTCGCGGCTGGCAAGGCTTGAATAGAAAGTGTTGACCACGTCGATGCTCATAGCGAGATCGTAGTTCGGCTCGAATGCGGGTGCGCTTGGTCTTTGGCGCCGTGTCTGGGCTCCACGCCGCTTTTGGCCCAGGTCGTTTGGGGCCTGAACCGTACGTTGCCGCGACGTGTGCCTGCACGAGGTACTTGAGCGCTTGGTCCGGGACAGCGATTATTGGCCTCCGGCCGTTGAGCCGGTGCCTGGAACCAAAGTGGGTGTTTTCCACCTGGCACCGAACCCCTGGTTTTCCACCTGGCACCGGATGGGGGGTTTGGTGCCAGGTGGGCGCGTCCGCGGACGCGTCGGTGTGACTTGAGGGGAGAGGCCAGTGTCGTGCCGGAGCGAAGGCGGAGGCCGAGGTTGTAGCTGGCGACACCTGCAGGCTTAGGTAGCGCGAGTTGCGGAGCAACTCGGTAAGGGCTTCGCCGCAGGCGAAACCGACGCGGAGCGCTGAGCGAAGGAGCTTGCGACTGAGAGACCCAAGTTAGAGAGACGCGCCGGTGCCGTGGTCGAAGAAGTGGATTCTTGCGGTGTCTACGGCTACTTCGGTGGTGTCGCCGAGGCGAACGCCACTGCGGGGGTTGAAGCGGGCGACGCAGCTTGATCCTTCGCCGGTGCCGACCTCTTCAACGGCATCGGGGTCGCCGGTTGCGGCAGCCTTTGCGTCGACGTTGAAGTGGACCATGATTTCCGAGCCGAGTGACTCGAGCAGCACGATCTCGGAGGTGAATCGCTGGTTGGCGGGGTGGTCGGGCTTGAGGCTGGCGTCTTCCATGTCCTCGGGGCGGATGCCGGCCGAGATCGGACCGCCACAGCGGGCCTGGAGTTCGCTGTTCTCCTGAAAGACAGAACGGGGAACGTGAAGTTCCATGCTGCCGAGGGTGAGCATCGCTCCGTCATCGTCGAGTTCGCCGAGGCGCGATTCGTAGATGTTCATCGACGGCGAGCCAATAAAGGCGGCGACGAAAATGTTGGCGGGGTTGTCGTAAAGGTTCTGTGGGGTGTCGACCTGTTGGAGGTACCCGTCCTTGAGTACCGCGACCCGGTCGCCCATGGTCATTGCTTCGACCTGGTCGTGGGTGACGTAGACGGTGGTGACGGCGAGTTCGCGTTGGAGGCGGGCGATCTCGGCGCGCATCTGCACCCGGAGTTTGGCGTCGAGGTTGGAGAGGGGCTCATCCATAAGGAAGGCCGATGGCTGGCGGACGATGGCGCGGCCCATAGCGACACGCTGGCGCTGGCCACCGGAAAGCTGGCCAGGTTTGCGATCGAGGTAGTCCTCAAGTTCGAGGATCTCGGCGGCGTGACGGATCCGCTCGGTCATCTCGGCCTTTGGAACCTTGGCGAGCTTGAGCGAGAAGCCGATGTTCTCGCCGACCGTCATGTGGGGGTAGAGGGCGTAGTTCTGGAAGACCATGGCGATGTCGCGGTCTTTGGGAGCGACATCGTTGACGACGGTGTCACCGATGGTGAGGGTGCCGCCGGAGATTTCTTCGAGGCCGGCAATCATGCGAAGTGCGGTGGATTTGCCGCAGCCGGAAGGGCCGACGAGAACGAGAAACTCGTTGTCGGCGATCTCGAGGTCGAGGCCGTGAATTGCTTGAACCCCGTTTGGGTAGATCTTGTCGATCTTGTCGAGAACCACTGTTGCCATAGGACGAACCCCCCAAGGTTCTGTCTCAGCGTTTTGCGAGACAAGACGAGTGAACAGTCATCGTAGCCTACCCACGACTCGAAGAGCGAAGAGAACGAACACGGTAAAAGTGGCTGTTTTGCAGCGTTCCTTGCTGAGCCCATGCGATGGGTTGAGCGATTTTGTTGGGTTGTGTGCGAAAACTGTAAGCGTTTGCAGTGGCCGGAAATGTGTTGGCAGTTTCATGAGTCGAGCACTTGACGAAGGTCGAACAAGTGTTCGATACTCGTCAACCCATGGTTTCTTCGAAGCTTGCCGCTCTCCCCGCTGACGTCCTCGCCAAGATCGCTCCGATCTCTTTTGCCGGCGATCAGCTGCTGCCGCTTTCGCCAGCGCTGTCGTCGATCGTGCCGTGGGCCGGCCTTCGACGGGGGACTTCGGTGTCGGTGCAGGGTGCGCCTGGGTTGGGGGTTACCTCGTTGGCGTTGGCGCTGGTTGCCGAGGCTACTTCGCGAGGTTCGTGGGCGGCCATCGTCGGCGTCCCGTCATGCGGTCTTGGTGCGGCAGTAGAGCTGGGCGTCGCCCCCGAGCGCTTGGCGGTAATCGACCAGCCCGACGCGTCGGAGTGGCCAGCTGTTGTTGGCGCATTACTGGGCTCGTTCGATCTCGTTGTCGTGTCGCCCCAGCACCGTTTACGTCCGGCCGATCAGCGACGGCTTCTTTCGCGAGCTCGCGAGCGCGGAACCGTGGTGTTGTCGGTTGGCGCCGAACCTATTGGCACCACCGATTTGGGATTCACTATTACCGGGGCACAGTGGCATGGACTGAGCGACGGATACGGATATTTGCGTCGCCGCGACATCGAACTTCGGGTCGAGGGGCGGCGAGAGGCGTCGCAGTCTCGAACCGTCTATCTGCGGTTGCCGGGTTCATCGGGAAGTGTCGAGATCATCGATGACCTCGAGCCTCTTGAAGTGGGAATCCACCGAAGGCCCCGGGGAGGCCAGGGAGACCGTGGGGGCCAGGCAGAGGTCGTGTCGTTGCCGGTCCGGCGACGTCGGGTTGGATCATGAGTTCGGCCCCAGTCCGCACTCTTGCGGTGTGGTGTGCCGATTGGCCCGTGGTGGCCAGCGGCGGCGACCCGTCGCAACCACTGGCGGTGCTCTTTGCCAACCGGGTTGTTGCGAGCTCGGTCGCAGCCCGTGACCTTGGTGTGGTCCGCGGTCTACGACGTCGCGAGGCGCAGGGGCGATGCCCCGAACTCGTCGTCGTCGAACGAGACCTCAGTAGCGAGGCCCGCTCCTTCGAGTCGGTCATCGCTGCCGTTGAAGCGTTTACGCCTCGCATCGAACTGACCAGGCCAGGTCGCTGCGCGTTCCCTACCTTGGGACCGTCACGCTATTTCGGGGGCGATGACGCGCTCGCCGACTTGGTGGTCGACGGTGTCTCGATCGCCCTCGACAATCGTACGTTCTGCCGGGTCGGGGTTGCCGATGGTCCGTTCGCTGCGGAGCTGGCGGCTCGTCACCGTCACGATGGTCGACCCGGCGCCATGGTGGTGCCCCCGGGCGATGCGGCATCCTTCTTAGCGCCGCTGGCCATCACCACACTCGAACGGCCCGACCTCACAACCGTGTTGGTGCGGTTAGGAATTCGCAGCCTGGGTGAGTTCGCTCAGCTCCCGGCCTCCGATGTGCTCGCCCGTTTTGGCGATGATGCTCTTCGGGCCCACCGGCTTGCATCAGGGCTCGACGAGCGGCCACCCGATACTCGTAAACCTCCAGCCGATCTCACATTCACCTCCGAGATCGATCCGCCGGCTCACCGGGTCGACCAGGTGGCCTTTGTGGCCCGTATCCTTGCCGAACAGCTCAACGAGGCGCTTGAAGCTATCGGCGGCGTGTGTATCAACATCGCCATCGAGGTCGAAACCGAAACCGGCGAACACCAAGTGCGTCTTTGGCGACACGAGGGGGCGCTGTCGCCAGCGGCCATCGTCGACCGGGCTCGGTGGCAGCTCGAAGGATGGCTCAACGGAAGCGAAGCGTCGCGGCCCACTGGTGGAGTAAACCGGTTATTACTGGCCCCTGAAGAAGTGGTGGCGGCCAAAGGGCGACAGCTGGGATTCTGGGGTGAAGCAACCGAGCTCGACGAACGGGCTGTCAGGGCGCTCACCCGGGTGCAAGGACTTCTGGGTGTCGAGGCGGTGCGAGTTCCCGAGCTGGCAGGAGGGCGCCACCCGGGGGAACAGATCAAGCTGGTGCAGATGGCCAACACCGATCTCACCGCTCGAATCGAGAAGGCTGCTTCCGGTCGACAGGCGGGCCGACAACCCGAGGCCAACCTACCGCCATGGCCGGGACGGCTGCCCTCGCCCGCCCCAGGCATGGTGTTTCAATCGTCGGTTCCGGTTGCGGTTGTTGGTGCCAACGGCGATGCCGTGGCGGTCGATGGTCGAGGTGAACTTTCGGGGCCACCGGGCAGGCTTGTGGTTGCCGGGAGTCCCCCTATCGACATTGTTGCCTGGGCCGGCCCTTGGCCGATCGACGAACGCTGGTGGGATGCTCGAACCCGCCGAAGGTGCGCTCGGCTACAAGTGGTTACCGCCGATGACGTGGCTCGGCTCTTGGCGCTTGAGGGGGGCGCATGGTTTGTCGAGGCGCTCTATGACTAGCGCCTACGAGTACGTGACTAGCCCTGGAGAAGGTCGGCCTGGAGGGCTCTTCGGTCCACTTTTTGGTTGGCGTTGCGGGGATATCCGCTGACGATCTCGATTGCTTCGGGCAGCTTGTAGGCGGCGAGCGACGATTTGCCATGCGCCCGTAACCCCTCAAGATCTGGTGGGTTCTCACGGTCCAGTGGCACCACGGCAGCCACGCCGATTTCGCCCATCACCGGGTCCGGTCGAGGCACAACAACCACCTCGGCGACGCCCGGATGGGTGCTGAGTACCGACTCGACCTCCATGGGGTACACGTTGTAGCCCCCGCGGATAAACATCTCCTTCACTCGGCCAGCCAAATGAAACAGGCCAGTTTCGCTGGTTTGGGCCAGATCGCCGGTACGTAACCAGCCGTCGACCAGTGTCTCGGCTGTGGCCTCGGGGTTGTTCCAATAGCCCGCCATCATCGCTGGCGATCGCAACCACAATTCGCCGATCTCGCCATGGGGGAGCGGTCGGCCATCGTCATCGCGAACCTCGGCGTCAACACCCGTTCGGGGTCGGCCAATCGAGTGCAGGGTTTCGAAGTCGTCGGCGTCGGGAGCGGTGCCGAGTCCGATTCCGCCGCTCTCGGTCGAGGAGTATCGGATGAGGTAGGTGGCACCAAAACGTTCACGGGCCTCGGCCACCAGAGCCGGCGGCGACGCTGCCGCGCCAGCAACGATGGCCTTCACCGCCGAGAAGTCGTAGGTGTCGAAGTCGGGGTGGGCGAGCAGCAACGCGATCTGGGGGACCACACCAGCGACGGCAGGAATTTTGTGTTCGTGAAGGAGTTCGAGCACTCGTCCGGCACGCCAGCGATGCTGAAGATGGGTGGTGCTTCCGCCAGCCAGAAGCCACGGCCACTTGGTCATGAAACCGACGTGGGCAAATTCGGTGGGCGCGATTGCGTGGCCGCCAGATCCCCATGCTCCGCCAGTATCGAGCTCTCGGATCGCTTCGAGTTGCCGGTTGGTGAACAGCGCTCCTTTGGGTTCGCCGGTTGAGCCTGAGGTGAAACACAACGCGACGTTGCGATCGCGATCGGGAGGCAGCGGGGCTGGTGACTCGCCGGGGATACGAAGATCGATGAGTAGCTGGTCTGCTGCCGAGGCAAGCTCGATGAGCAGAACCTCCTCGACTGGGTCGGCTTCGGCTGCGCTCTGTTCATCGGAAAGCGCTTCGGCCACTTCGGCGGTAGTGAGCAGCAGGTTTGGTTTGGTGACTCCGAGGACTGACCGTTGCTCGCGGGGCTGGTACCGGGGGTTGATGCCAGCGGTAAGGGCGCCAACCTTGGCCAGCGCCGCGTAGGCCACGAGGTAATCGATGGTTGACGGAAGCAGCAACGCAACGACCGAACCTTCGCCGATGCCACGGCGTTGAAGCCCGACTGCAGCTTCACCGGAAGCCTCGTGAAGCTCGCGAAACGAGATCGTCCAGCCATCGGCGCTCACGTAGGCGATCTGGTCGCCAAACCGCTCGGCGGCATCTTGAATGACGAGAGGAAGCACGTCGAGACGGTAGCCGCCGCCGCATCGCGGATCGAAAACGCTACGTGGTTCTCTACCTTTTTTGTGCTGCGCAAAACTCTTCTTGTGCTGCGCAAAACCTCATTGCGGTTGAAACTGTGGGGCGGGGGAGCGCTCCGATACGATCCGTCTCGTGGATTTCCAGCTGTCCGAAGAAGAAAAGAACTTTTCCGACGAGGTACGAACCTGGCTCGAAGAGCATCTCGTCGGTGACTTTGCCGACCTACGGGGTCGGGGAGGGGTTGGCCAGGAAGATATTCCGATCGAACTCCAGATGGCATGGGAGAAGGAGTTGGCCCAAGGAGGCTGGCTCGGGCTCGGCTACCCGGTGGAGTTTGGCGGGCGTGAAGTAAGCCTGTTCGAACAGGTCACCTTCTTCGCTACCTATGTTGAGGCCAAGGCTCCTGGCCGCATACCCAATATGGGAGCCACGCTGCTTGGGCCAACCATCGTGGGTTACGGCACCGAAGAACAGAAACAACGATTCGTACCGCCGATCCTCAGAGGCGAAGAGTGGTGGTGCCAGGGCTACTCCGAACCAAACGCAGGTTCGGACCTCGCCAACGTCGGTACCCGTGCAACCCTCGAAGGTGACCAGTGGGTCATCAACGGGCAAAAGGTTTGGACATCACTCGCTCAACATAGCGATTGGTGTTTCGTGGTGGCCCGAACCCAGCCCGGCACCGAGCGACACGCCGGACTGTCCTACCTGCTCGTCGAGATGGACCAGCCTGGTGTGGAGGTTCGTCCGATCGTGCAGATCACCGGTGGAACCGAGTTCAACGAGGTGTTCTTCTCCGATGCTGTCGCTGCGAAAGAGAACATCGTCGGCGATGAGGGCGGCGGTTGGGCGGTCGCAATGGGCACTCTCGGCTTCGAACGAGGCGCATCGACGCTCGGTCAGCAGATGACCTACCAAGCCGAACTCAATGACTTGTTGGCCTTTGCCAAGAAGACGGGCGTAAACGCCGACCCCGTGCTGCGTCAAGAGCTCGCAGCCGCTTACAGCACCCTCGAGATCATGCGGTTCAACAATCTTCGAATGCTCAGCGTGGAAGGCTCCGGCGGAGTACCCGGCCCCGAGACGTCAATCGGCAAGCTCTACTGGGCAAGTTGGCACCGGATGCTTGGCGAATTGCTGATGAAGGCCCGCGGCGCGAGCGGCATGGTTGCCGGTGATGATGCGCTCGGTGAGTCCTACGAGATCGATGCCATGCAACGCACCTTCTTGTACAGCAGGGCGCACACGATCTACGGCGGTAGCAACGAGGTGCAGCGCAACATCTTGGGTGAACGGGTCCTCGGATTGCCCCGAGAACCTCGTCCGTAGCAGCGGCTACGAATCGCCGTCGTCGGAGTCCTGAGCGTCACCGTCAGCGAGCGTCGGCCTCGGGGCGAGCGGACGGAAGGAACTCCGGTCGCCATCGATTGGCACGAAACAATCGCGTTGTGGTGTCGGGCAGAACCCCGAACTCCATCGCAGAAACTGCACCATGCCGGCACGATCGGCCAACCAGTGGTCGTCGGGGCCAAACGATCCGTTTGCTCCAAGGGGCATCATGATGCGGCGGCCGCTCTCAAGCGCAGCGACGAAATCGGCCACGGTGAAGTTGAGCGGTACCCGACTGAGCGCATCGTTGACCAGGTACATCATCAAACACTCGGTGTACCCAATGTCGCCGGGCGGGTTCAATGAGTCCGGCGCAGCACCCTTTGTACTTCGAGTCTCGAGCCCGGCGCTCGACGACCAGTCGCCGCGCGGCCGCTCGTCGTATTCGCCATTAAGGAAGTCATCCCAGCCTTGGCGGCAATCGGCCTCGATGCGAGACTCGGGAAGGGTCACACCTCCGTATGTGCTTATGGCGAAGGCGCCATCCCACGCCGTGCCGATACGAGAAGCAGCGAAGGGGTCGACGATGTTGTCGACATCGACAATGAGATTCGTCCACTCGGCGCCGTAGCGATTCATCTCTTCACCCAAGGCCTGAGCCATGGTTGAGTTGGACAACATGATGACGGTGTCGGTGCGGTCGTTGATGAGTTTGTTGATCTTGTCGGGCATGGTCTCGATAGCCGCTTCGACGCCTTGGCTCGCCGGGATCGTTTGTCGAGTCGTGACATAGCCGAGGTCGTCGAGCATCGACATCGCCATATCGGCGGTCTCGACATCGCCGACGAGGTCGGCGTGGACTACCGCAACTCGGCCGGTAAGCATCTCTTCGGAATCGAATCGCTCTATGGCTGTTCGGAGAAGAATCTCGCGTGGCGGTTCGAGGCTGAAGAGGAGTTTGGGAGATTCGTCGAACTCGGCGATCGTGGGGCTTTCGCCAACGATGACCGGACGTGCGTGGGGGTCGATAATGCAGCTGCTGGCGGCGGTCTCGAGGCCTGAGGCGTTGAGGACCACGAACGCATCGCGTGTTGAGGCGATACGGTCACAAGCCGTGAGCAGGCTTTCGGGTACTAGTGGGTCCCATGTAGCGACCACGATCTCGAGCTGGCGTCCGGCGACTCCGCCTCCGGCGTTGATTCGAGCGGCCTCGGCTCGCCATCGGTCGACCTGTTGGGTGACGGTGAGGTCCTCGACGAATCCGGTTCCGATGAGTTGGTTGACGTCGCGGATTACGACGCCAATACGAATCGTTTCGGCGTCGACACCCGGGGCGCTGCTGAGCGGAACATCCTGGGGAAGCGCGATGCCGCTTCCCGATTCGGAACCGTCCTCCTGGTCGGAGTCAGACCCAGAGTCGTCGTCTGACGAATCATCATCGGAGGTGGTGTCGCCTTCGACTCCTCCGGTGTCGTCTTCCGATGAGGTGTTTGCACTCGAATCGTCGGGGTCGCTGCTCGAGCAGGCCGTGCCGATAAGGGCGAGGGCGATACCCGCTATGAGAACGCGAAGTAGGAGGAAACGGCGCCGGGGAGAGGGCAGGGAAGAGGGACGGGAAGAGAGTCGGGGAGACATTTGCGAGGCCAAAGTGGGGGAGAACGGTGTGCTCATCGCTGCGAAACGTAGTTCCGCTCACATCAAGCTGCCATAAGCGGCGAACTCATTGTTGTGAAATCGGCGTTGCGAATCGGGAGACTCGGACGTGTCGCCTTGTTCGTTGACTGTTAGGTATCGACGTGATCGACAAGGCCGATTGCTTGGGCCTGCTCGACATTGATCGCCTCATCGAGAAGGAGCAGCCGTGCAGCGGCGTGGCGTCCGCAACGGCGGGTGAGCGACACGGTTCCGCCAGCACCAGGCAGTAATCCCATCGCAACTTCGGGAAGTCGAAACGTTGTGCCTGGAGCAGCGACAACCGTGTCGGCGAAAGCAGCGAGTTCGACTCCTGCACCAATGGTTGGCCCGTGGACTCGGGCATGGAGCTTGGGGCCGATGTTGAGCAGCCGATTTCCGAGGCTCGTTGCGAGACGAATGAGGTGGGCATCGGTGGGGCTATCGACCGTGCCGAACTCGGCAAGGTCGCCGCCGATACTAAACGCCGACCCGTTGCCGCAAAGCGTGATGTTTGCAATGTCGGTGCGGTGAGTGAGCGCGTCGAGCACCTCGACCAGGTGGTTACGCATCGCTGCATCGAGAGCGTTCTTTAGTCGCGGCCGGTCGAGTTCTACCTCGACATGAGTGCCCTGGGTGCCAGCGGTTTCGCGAACGGTCACCCTTCCTTGGTCTGCCGGCTTGCGGACCCGACGAGGTTGGCGCCCGAGCCAGGCGTTGAACTCGGGCCCGGACTGGAGGGTCGCATAGGAAAGCGATTCGGCTTCGAGGCCACGCGAAGCTCCGGCGAGGCTGTGTGGGTCGAGCGCCTCGACGAGCCGAAGCTGGCGAGCGCAGATCACCGCTGCCATTGGACAGTCGGTGACGAGATGGCTGAACCGTTCGACCTCGGATTCCTGAAGCCAAAGGTCGGCGGTGGCATTCTGGCGAGAGCCAGCGGCTGGTTCGACCGCAGCAACAATCACCCCAGCCGCAGCGAAAGCGTTAAGGGCTACATCGCCGGGTGGCGACGTAATGATGATCGTGTGATGTTCGGCTGCCACCCGGTGCACCTCGGAGGGCCCGGCAGCGACGATGTCGGCGAGGTCGTCGCTAGACCATCGAACGAGCGACCGCACTGGGGCTCGGAAATCGGTGGCGTCGGGACGGGTTGTCGGCTGACTAGTCCGAAGCCGGGAGCTGCTTGGCTTCTTTCAGCTCTAGAAGATCATCGCCGATCGACAGCGACCCTTCTCCAGCTTTCGTGCAGAGGAGTTCGATGGATTCATCGGCGTTCACGTAGCGTTTGCCAAGGGCCGTGCCTTCGGTGAAACCGTCCTTTGCGTCGCCCGAACCGTCGGTACCTGGTGAGACCATGAGTACTCCGCCACAGCAGATGTCGACGTCGGTGCCTGGCGCCTTTACTGCCATTACCTCTGTCGCGCAGACCACGCTTTTGAGTCGTCCACCAGCTTTGAGTTCGGCCATTTCGTACACCTTCGTGAGTTTGTTGTTGCTGATGGCAACTGTAGTCGGGGACGCGCTCCGGGCCGATTCGGTGCGGCGGGTGGTTGTGGACGTGCGGAGTATGTGAACCTTCAAACCGTGGAACCCGTCGACTCCCCGCCTTCTCGTAACTCCTCCCTCTCGCCTTCATCGGCCGAGTCTCCTGCACTGCCCGATTCGAACGGATGGACCGAGATGGTTGCGGCGCTCGCCGGTGAAAG